>CAMPJN010000083.1 GCA_946886875.1 uncultured Pseudomonas sp. | reverse complement strand
CATGAGCAAGAAGCAGATCAACGATGCCGCCGCCTATATTCGCGGCCTGGCGCAGATGCGCGGACGCAATGCCGAATGGGCCGAGCGCGCGGTGCGCGAGGCGGTCAGCCTGGCGGCCGAGGAAGCGCTGGAAATCAAGGTGATCGACTACCTGGCCGGCGACCTGAACGCGCTGCTCGCACAGCTGGATGGCAAGACGTTCACCGCCGCCGGGCGCGAGGTCAAACTGGCCACCGCGGGCGCACCTGTAATCGAGCAGGCGCCGGATTGGCGCACGCGGCTGCTGGCGGTAATCACCAATCCCAGCGTGGCGCTGTTGTTGATGATGATCGGCGTCTACGGCCTGATCTTCGAATTCTCCAACCCTGGGACCGGCATCGGCGGCGTGCTCGGCGGCATCAGCCTGGTGCTGGCGCTGTATGCCTTGCAATTGCTGCCGGTGAATTACGCCGGTGTGGCTTTGATTCTGCTGGGTATCGCCTTTATCGCCGCCGAGGCGTTCGTGCCGAGTTTTGGCGTGCTCGGCTTCGGCGGGGTGCTGGCGTTCTGTCTGGGCGGTTTGATCCTGATCGATACCGAGGTGCCAGGGTTCGGCATTCCGTTGTCGCTGATCGTCACCCTGGGCGTGGTCAGCGGCCTGCTGGTTTTCGTCATCGTCAGCATGGCGCTGCGTGCCAAACAGCGTGCCGTATATGGCGGCGACAACGAACTGCTCGGCAGCGTCGTGCCGATTTATGCGGTGCAGAGCAACGACCCGCAAGAGGGTTGGGTCGAGCTGCGCGGCGAACGCTGGCAGGTACGCAGCCACGCGCCCTTGCAGGCCGGGCAGGAGGTGCGGGTGCTGGCGCGACACGGCCTGTCGCTGGAAGTCGCCGCGGTTGATCAACCCTCTTCACCTGGAGATTGAGTCATGGGTTTCGAACTGAGCTTTTTTACCGTGGCGGTGCTGCTGATCGCACTGCTGGCCTCCGCTTTTCGCATCCTGCGCGAATACGAGCGCGGCGTGGTGTTCCAGCTCGGGCGGTTCTGGAAGGTCAAAGGGCCGGGGCTGGTGATCATCATTCCCGGCATTCAGCAAATGGTCCGGGTCGATTTGCGCACCCTGGTGCTGGATGTGCCGACCCAGGATGTGATTTCCCGCGATAACGTCTCGGTCAAGGTCAATGCCGTGGTCTATTACCGCGTGCTCGATCCGGAGAAGGCGATCATTCAGGTCGAGGATTACCATTCGGCCACCAGCCAACTGGCCCAGACCACCCTGCGCGCGGTACTCGGCAAACACGAGCTGGACGATATGCTGGCCGAGCGCGAGCAGCTCAACAACGACATCCAGCAGGTGCTGGATGCGCAGACCGACGCCTGGGGCATCAAGGTCGCCAATGTCGAGATCAAGCACGTCGACCTCGACGAGTCGATGATCCGCGCCATCGCCAAACAGGCCGAAGCCGAACGCGAGCGACGGGCCAAGGTGATCCATGCCGAAGGCGAGCTGCAGGCCTCGGAGAAACTCATGCAGGCCGCCGAGATGCTCGGCCGCCAGCCCGGCGCCATGCAGCTGCGCTATATGCAGACCCTGAGCAATATCGCCGGCGACAAAAGCTCGACCATCGTTTTCCCGCTGCCGATCGAGCTGCTGCAGGGCATGGCCGAGCTGAAAAAATAGACGCTGCGCTGAAATGTCGGGTATTTCGGGGAAATCCCCTGAAACGGCCGGTCAATTCAGGTCGTCTCGCCCCGCGCCGGCAGTGACGCTCTCCTAGACTCTGAGTACTCAGTCTGCCTGGAGATCGTTATGCGTATCGGCGTACCCAAAGAAATCAAGAATCATGAATACCGTGTCGGTTTGACCCCGCAGTCGGTGGCCGAACTCACCGCCCTCGGCCATGAATTGTGGGTAGAGACCCAGGCCGGTGCCGCCATCGGCTTCAGCGATGCCGATTACCAGGCCGCCGGAGCGCAGATCGCCAAGGATGCCGAGCAGGTGTTCAGCGAGGCGCTGATGATCGTCAAGGTCAAGGAGCCCCTGGCTGCCGAGCGTGCGCGGTTGCGCCCGCAACACTGCCTGTTCACCTACCTGCACCTGGCGCCGGATCGGCCGCAGACCGACGAGCTGATGGCCAGCGGCGCCACCTGCATCGCTTATGAGACCGTCACCGATGCCCACGGCCGCCTGCCATTGCTGGCGCCGATGTCGGAAGTGGCCGGGCGTATGTCGATCCAGGCCGGGGCCAATTGCCTGGAAAAAGCCCGCGGCGGTCGCGGCGTGTTGCTCGGTGGCGTACCCGGGGTGGCGCCGGGCAAGGTGGTGATTCTCGGCGGTGGCGTGGTCGGCAGCCAGGCGCTGGCCATGGCGGTCGGCCTCGGCGCCGATGTCACTGTGCTGGACAAGAGCGTCGATGCCCTGCGCCGTCTGGACGCGCAATACGGCAACCGCATCACCACGCTGTATTCGACCCGCGCGGCGGTGCGCGAACAGGTGCTGGCGGCCGATCTGGTGATCGGCGGGGTGCTGATTCCCGGTGCCGCGGCGCCAAAGTTGATCAGTGCGGAAATGGTCCGCCTGATGCTGCCCGGCGCGGTGCTGGTGGATGTGGCGATCGATCAGGGCGGCTGCGCGGAAACTTCGAAAGCCACCACCCATGCCGACCCTACCTATGTGGTCGACGAGGTGGTGCATTACTGCGTGGCCAACATGCCCGGCGCGGTGGCGCGCACTTCGACCCTGGCGCTGAACAACGCCACTCTGCCGTTCGTCGTCGCGCTTGCGGAGAAAGGTGTGCGCCGCGCACTGCGGGAAGACGCGCACCTGCGCAACGGACTCAACGTGGCCCAAGGGGTGATTACCTGCGCCAGCGTCGCCGAGGCCCATGGTCTGGCGTACCAGTCGGCGGCCAGTATCCTCGAGCAGTTGTAGCACCAGCGGCCCGGTGCCGATATCCGCCAGGGTCGATGCTACTCGCAGCATCGACCCTGGCGGTGTCTGCGTGCCCTGGCCATTCGCCGCGCTGGTCTATTCGCTTATGCGAAGGTGCGGTTGTCTATCCGCGTCGCGCTGGCTACTCTCAGGCCTGGACCGTTCTCCAGGACGATTGCCATGTTGACTGCTCTGTCTCGCAGATCGCTGTGCCTGGCCCTCTGCGCCTGCTTGTCGGTCGCACCGCTGGCCCAGGCGCTGACGCTTTATACCGAAGAATACCCACCGCTGAATTTCACCCGCGATGGCAAGCCAAGCGGGTTGGGCGTCGAGGTGGTGCAGGAAATATTGCAGCGCACCGGGCAACACGCCGAGATCGAGGTGGTGCCCTGGACCCGCGGCTATCACGCCGCACAGACCCAGGCCGATGCCGGCTTGTTCGTCACCATGCGTACGCCAGAGCGTGAGGCGCTATTCAAATGGGTCGGCCCGATCATAGTCGCGGTGACCAGTTTCTATGCGCTCAAGGGCTCCGGGCTGAGCATCGCCAGCCTGGAGGATGCAAAAAACGCCGGCACCATTGCCGCACCGCGTCAGTGGTATAGCTTTCAAACCCTGGAAGCCCAAGGCATGCCCAATCTCTATGGCGTGCTCGGCCCCAAGCAGATGATGACCATGCTGCGCTATAAGCGCGTACCCTTGGTGGTGGCAGACAACATCACCCTGGCCAGCCTGCTTGCTCTGGCCGAATTGAAACCCGCTGATGTCGAGCCGCTCTACACTTTTATGCGCACCGAGGCCTATATCGCCTTTTCGTTGAATACCGACGATGCGCTGATCGAACAATGGCAAACCGCGCTCGATCAGATGAAAGCGGATGGGCGCTTCCAGGCCATCTACCACAAGTGGCTACCTGGCGCGCCGCTGCCTGAATGACTGCCTAGCCTTGGCGCTACAGCGGCCAAACCAACAGCAATAGCGGCACGCTGACCACCATCACGAGAATTTCCAGGGGCAGGCCCAGGCGCCAATAGTCGCCGAAACGGAAACCGCCGGGGGTGAGGATCAGGGTATTGTTCTGGTGGCCGATGGGCGTCAGGAACGAGCAGGACGCGCCTATTGCCACGGCCATCAGCAGGGTGTCCTGATTGACTCCGAGTTGGCTCGCCGCGCTCAGTGCGATCGGGCACATCACCGCCGCGGTGGCGGCGTTGTTCATAAAATCGGAAAGGGTCATGGTCACCACCAACAGCAGGGCGAGCACGACAATCGGGTTGCCCTGGGCGACGCTTTCCAGCAATAGCTGCGCGAGCAGATCGGCCGCGCCGGTGCTGGACATGGCGCCGGCCACCGGGATCAGCGCGCCGAGCAGAACGATCACCGGCCAGTCGATCGCCTCGTAGATCGAGCGCAGCGGCACCACGCGCAGCAGCATGTAGGCCAGCACCCCGAAGGAAAACGCCACGGCCGCGGACAACAGGCCGAACGCCGTCGCGAGAACCGCCAGCAGCATCACGCCGAAGGCAATGCTCGCTTGGCGCGGGTCGGGAATGGTGATGGCGCGGTCGGCCAGGGGTACGCAGGCGAATTCGGTGGCGAACTCGGCGATATCATCCGCCGCGCCCTGTAGCAGCAACACATCACCGGGCTGGATCTGAGTCGAGCGCAAGCGCTTGAGCGAGCGATGACCCTGACGCGAGATCGCCAACAGGCTGATCGCATAGCGGCTGCGCACCCGGGCCTCGCTGACGCTGCGGCCGATCAAGTGGGATTCGGGCAAGGCCAACAGCTCCTGCAGCACGCTGACCTCGGCCTCCGGCGCCTTCTTTTCAGCACTCTTGCCGGCGTCGCCCGGCTCGATGTCGTCGACCGCCAAGGCTATGGCCAGCGGTTCGTTGTCCCGTTGCTCACGTTGCGCTTCGCTGGGCGGCGGTAGGTCGGCGGCCAGTTTCAGGCCCAGGTTGGCCAATACTTCGCCGAGCGACTCCGGCTCCGCCTCGATCAGCAGAATGTCGTCGGCCTGCAGCACCCGACGCGGGTTGGGCGCGGAAATACGAAACTTATTGCGCACCATACCGATCACCTGGGCGTCGGCCTCATCGAGCAGCGCCTCGACTTCGCGCAGGGTTTTGCCGACCACCTTGGCGCCTTCCTTGACCCGGGCTTCGGTGAGGTAGGTGCCGGTGTCGAAGCTGGCGGCGTTGCTCACCGTACGTTTGGGCACCAGGCGCCAGCCGACCAGGGCGATAAACAACACGCCGACCAGCGCCACCGCGACGCCGACCGGGCTGAAGTCGAACATGGCGAAGGGCCCGCTGCCATTCTGCGCGCGAAAGCTCGAGACGATCAGGTTGGGCGGTGTACCGATCAGCGTGGTCATGCCGCCGAGAATGGTGCCGAAGGCCAGCGGCATCAGCACCCGACCAGCCGGTATGTCTTGTTTATCGGCAATTTGCAGCGCCACCGGCATCAGCAGGGCGAGGGCGCCGACGTTGTTCATAAAGGCTGAAAGCAGTGCGCCGAGGCCGGTCAGCGTGGCAATCGCCAGCACCGGCCCAGGCTTTTTCGGCAGCAGGCGGCGGGTCAATGCACTCACCGCGCCGGTGATGCGCAGGCCATGGCTGAGCACCAGTACGCAGGCCACGGTAATCACCGCGGGATGGCCAAAGCCGGTAAAGGCCTGCTCGTCCGGCACCAGGCCAGCCAGTACGCAGGCAAGCAAGGCGCCAAGGGCAACCACGTCGTGACGCCAGCGGCCCCAGATAAACAGCGTCATGGTTGCCGCCAGAATGGCGAAAATTAAGCCTTGGTCTTGGGTCATGCGGACGGGAAATCCTTGGGCAAATGGACGCAGCGCGGGAATGCCATGCACGGAGCGTGATGCTTGCCTGCTATTGCTGTGTAGCAGAACGCTTATGGTGCGTTCGGTTCAACTGAAAACTGGTGTGGGCGCTTGACTATTGTACTGAGCAGAGTTGCCGTCTCCTGCGGTCGCTGCCTTGGCCCGCTCGGCCACTCGCCCGGCCTTATGCGGGCCGGCTAAGCTTGGACTTCGCCCTTCGAGTGCCTGCGCATGCTCAGTAAAACCGTTCTGATCCCATTGCCGAACCGCGACTTCGACCCCAGCGAAGTGGCGATCAGCTGGCAACTGCTACGCGCCGCCGGGCATCGGGTGTGCTTCGCCACCCCGGATGGACAGCCTGCCAAGGGTGACCCATTGATGCTCACTGGCGAGGGGCTCGATCCCTGGGCTTGCCTGCCCGGCCTGCGTCGGCTCAAGCTGGTCGGCCTGCTGCTGCGGGCCAGACGCGGGGCCCGCGAAGCCTATGAGCTTATGCTGGCGGATGACCAGTTTCGCCAGCCGCTGCGCTATGAGCAACTCGAGGTGGCGCAGTTCGATGGCCTGCTGCTGCCCGGCGGGCACTGGGCGCGGGGCATGCGCAGCTATCTGGACAGCCAGCCGTTGCAGGTTTTCGTCGGCGCCTTTTTCGCCAGTAATAAGCCGGTCGCAGCAATCTGCCACGGTGTATTGCTGGCGGCGCGCAGCCCGGGAGCGGACGGCCGCTCCGCGCTCCATGGGCGTAAGACCACCGCTCTGACCTGGGCCATGGAGAAAAGCGCCTGGGATCTCACTCGTTTCTTTGCCCGCTTCTGGGATGCCGACTATTACCGCACCTACCTGGAGGCGCCGGGCGAACCAGCCGGTTATATGAGCGTGCAGGCCGAAGTGACTCGCGCCCTGGCCCGGCCTGAGGATTTTCTCGACGTGCCGAAAGAGGCACCGGATCACCTGCGTAAGACCAGCGGCCTGCACCGCGACAGCCCAAGCGACAGCCGTCCGGCCTGGGTGGTGTGCGATGGCAACTATATCTCCGCGCGCTGGCCGGGCGATGTGCACAGCTTCGCCCAGCGCTTTATCGAGCTATTGGAGCAGTAGCCCGGATGAAATCCGGGGGAAATTGCGCGGCTGACATCGTGCCCCGGATTGCATCCGGCTAGCAGAGCCTCTGTAGGGTGAATATGGCGAAGCCTTGTCCACCGCTGGCGGCCAGATGGCGGACAAGCCTTCGCCATGTACGCCCTACGATTGCAGGCCTGGCAGATATAACCGGATCGCGACCCGCTTAAACGTACTGCGCCGCCGCATAGCCCGAGGCCCAGGCCCACTGGAAGTTGAAGCCGCCGAGGTGGCCGGTGACGTCCAGTACCTCGCCGATAAAATACAGCCCCGGGCTTTTCAGCGATTCCATGGTCTTCGACGACACCTCGCGGGTATCCACACCGCCCAGGGTAACTTCCGCGGTGCGGTAGCCTTCGGTGCCGGCTGGCACCAATTGCCAGTCGGCGAGCTTGTCGGCAATCGCCTTGAGTTCGCCGGGTGTGTATTGCTTCATCGGCTTGGAGACAAACCAGCTGTCGGCCACCAGCCCGGCCATCTTCTTGGTGAACAGCTCGGCGAGCAGGGTCTTCAGCTCGCTATTGGGCCGTTCGCGCTGCTGCTCGGCCAGCCACTCGGGCAGGTCGATATGCGGCAGCAGGTCGATATGCACGACGTCGCCGGGTTGCCAGAACGAAGATATCTGCAGAATCGCCGGCCCACTCAAACCGCGGTGGGTGAACAGGATGTTCTCGCGAAAGCTCTGGCCGTTGCAGCTCACCAGGCAGTCCTCCACCGAGGTGCCGGACAACTCGGTGCACAGTGTCTTCAGCTGCGGATCGGTAATGCTGAAGGGCACCAGGCCAGCACGGGTCGGCAGCAGGGTATGGCCGAACTGCTTGGCCACCTGGTAGCCGAAGCCGGTGGCGCCCAAAGTCGGGATCGACAGACCGCCAGTGGCGATCACCAGGGATTCGCAGCTCAGCGCGCCTATGCTGGTCTGCAAGTCGTAACCGCTTTCGCGCTTGTCGATCTGGGTTACCGAGGTATCCAGGCACAGCTCGACGCCGGCCTGCGCGCACTCGTTCAGCAGCATCTCGAGGATGTCGCTGGACTTGTTGTCGCAAAACAGCTGGCCGAGTTTTTTCTCGTGGTAGGGCACGCCGTGCTTACCCACCAGGCCGATAAAGTCCCACTGGGTATAACGCGCCAGGGCGGATTTGCAGAAGTGCGGGTTCCCGGAAAGGAAGTTTCCCGGCTCGCAGTACATATTGGTGAAATTGCAGCGCCCGCCGCCGGACATCAGGATCTTCTTGCCGGCCTTGTTGGCGTGATCCAGCAGTAATACCTTACGCCCGCGCCCGGCGGCGCTCAGGGCGCACATCAGGCCTGCCGCTCCGGCACCAATGATGACAACCTCTGTCGCAGACACCGCAGGCTCCTCAAACTAAATAGAAATGCCCGGATGGGACGGATTGGCGCGCATCTTACCCGAAAGGGTGGCGGCGATGACATTGTGGGCGCGGGCAACAACACCTAAGCTGAAGACCAGTTTTCTTGATCTGAGATCGAAGCATGTGGCGCATTGTAGTTGTGCTGCTGTCATGGGCCATGGCCGGCATCGCGGTCGCCGATGGCCCGCTACGCCTGGTGGCCAACTCTTGGCCACCCTATACCGACCGGCGCCTACTCAATAGCGGTCTGGCCAGCGATCTGGTGCAGAGCGCCCTGCACCGTGCGGGCTACGCCACGGAGCAGAGCGAGGTGCCTTGGGCCCGGGTGTTACGGGGCTTGCGCACCGGGCGCTACGATGTGGCGGTCAGCGCCTGGTACAGCGATGAGCGCCGCGAATTTGCTGACTTTTCCCAACCCTACCTGATCAACCAGGTGCGCCTGGTGCAGGCGCGCGGGCGGGGCATCCGCTTCGAACAGTTGGCCGACCTTTACCAATACCGGATTGCCGTGGCGCGCGGCTACGCCTATTCGCCCGAGTTCGACGACGATGATCGCTTGAGTAAGTTCGTGGTGCAGGACTTTGCCGCGGGGGCGCGCATGGTTCAGGCTGAGCGTCTGGACTTGGCCGTGGAGGATGAACTAGTCGCGCGCTACCTGTTCAAGGGCGAGCTGGCGGGCATCAGCGGCGAGCTGGAGTTTCTGCCTTTGCCGCTAAGCGAGAGCCGCTTGCATATTCTGGTCAGCCACCAGCACCCCGAGCATCGGCAGATCATCGAAGCCTTCGACCAGGCGATCATGGAGATGCGTCGCGATGGCAGCTATGCGCGGATCTTCCGGCAGCATGGCTACCCGGCGCAGCAGTGCGGCACCCGGCAGCCCTGCTGAGTGCCTTTACTCATCTACCCTGGCGCAACCCGGTGCAGTGTCTTGGCAGATTTGTCCGAGATGGCCTTGGCGAAGCTGATGGCTAATGGGCCACTGGGTAAGTGCCGAGGCCATGGGGGGCGGCGGCGAACGCCGGCAGCTGCTCGGCCATCGCGGAGAATTGCTGCAGCGTCGGAAAACGCGCCTCATCCAGCAGTTCGGGCGTCATCGAACGGCTGAATTGCCAGGCCACGGCGGCGGTGATGCCGGCCTGGTCGATGTTGTCGACGGTGAGCGGTCGGCGCAGCAACTCAACTTCGAGCGCGTCAAAAGCGGCCAACATCTGTCCGGTGACCCGTTCCAGCCAAGGTGCGTGCTGCTTTTCCACGGGGCGCAACTCGCGCTCATAAATGATCTGCACACTCTTCTCGCATGCGGCCAGGCCCAGGCCAATCACCCGCAGTGCCTGCTGGCGCTCGGTAATTCCGGTTGGCATCAGGCTGGTCGCCGGGGCCGCGAGGCATTCGGCGAGCTCAAGAATCAGCGTGGAATCCATGAGCACGGTGCCGTCATCGCAGATCAGCGATGGCGCCTTGACCAGCGGATTGATCTGCTGGAACTGCTCGAAGCTGCGAAATACGGAAAGCGCGCGATGTTCGAATGGCAAGCCGAGCAGTTGCAGGGAGACCGCCACACGGCGGACATAAGGCGAGTCGAGCATTCCGATCAGTTGCATATAAGCTCCTTTGCGACAACTAACGAGAGATGAAAGCGGATTTTTCAGCTAGAGAATGTGGCAGCCAGACAACAAAAAAGAACCAGCGCGCGTGATTCGAGGCAGTGTTTTTAATGACGCATCGGCAACTCAGATGGTTTTTCAACAGTCTGTTAGAACCAGCCTGCGGCCGGTGCTGTCCATTAGCTAGCTGAGGCTTTAGCGAGCATACTGCCAAACCCGTGGTTTCACTGCGGCTCATTGATTAGGAAGAACGACTATGAACCTTGCCTTAACGCCTTTGATTTCCCTGATCGCCGGCATCCTGATCCTGGTGATGCCGCGACTGCTGAACTATATCGTCGCCATTTACTTGATCGTTATTGGCCTGGTGGGCATTTTCGGCGGTAACTTCAATCTGCGCTTTTAGCACTTGGCTTAAGTGCTGATTGCATCGGTGAAGATCAGTTTGTTACCGAATGGATCGGTAATTGGCATGTCCTGGGAGCCCCAGGGCATTTCCTCGATTTGCGGGAAGGCGTTTTTGTAGCCTTTGGCGGTCAGGACTTTCTGAAACTCGCTCAGCCCCTGGGTTTCAATGCGCAGGGCCGCGCCAGGGCAACTATCGCCGTGGTGTTCCGAGAGATGCAGCACGCACTGGTCTTTCGATACCTGCATGTAAAGCGGCAGGTCAGCCGCAAAACGGTGTTCGAAGTCGACCTGAAAGCCCAGAAAATCAATATAGAAAGCCTTGGCCAAGGCTTCGTCGAAGATTCGCAATATGGGGGTGGTCTTGGCGAAGTTCATCGCTGGCACTCTTCCTTGTGGTCAGGTTTTAGTTGTTTTCTAGTGGAGCCTTCCGCCAGTTGCGAAAAATATCGCCATGCCAATAGCGAAGATAACGTAGAGCGGAAAACAGGCAATATCTTTTAGCAGCGACCCTGCGAGCCCCAGATAGTCCGCTACGGCGAGTTCGCTCTGATAAGCCACCGAGCCGATGTGAACTGCACGTCCATATAGCTTGATCGACAGGCCGTTCTGCTCGGCCGCATCCGTACCCAGCTCTGCGGATTTCGGTGCCGGTGTGCGGAACACTCGAGGAGTGTCCACGAATGGAATCGTCTCCAGTTCCTCGTAACTGTCCAGACGGGTAACAGCGAGCGCGGCAGTATCCGTTGCGCAGCGACCTACGCGGTATTCGGCAGGTACCTCAATCCATCGGTTGTTGTAAGTCAGGTACTTGTCATCGAGAGCCTGGTGAGAAGAAACCAGCTTCTGCGGGTACGCCGAAAACTCATAGTAAAGGTAGCGTTTCGGCTCAACGAAGGCACCGATACAGAAGGTCAGGGTGTCCTGGTTCTGACGCACTTCGATGTTATGGATGGGGATATGTTGTTGCCGCGCTGCGTGCAGGGATTTGCTGTGTTTGTCGAAGGAGCTATTGGGGAAGAACACCGAATAGCAGGCGCCAAAGGCCAGCCAGCAGAAGACTATGCCGCCCAGCCAATATTTTTCCGCAGTTCCACCTTTTGCCATCGAAAGAATCCATTCAATTGATTGTCCGCGGCTTGGTCGGCTCACCCATAGGTTGATGCGCGCGGCCAAACTGCGCCTGGCGGCTACTTTAGCCGATTGGAACTATTTGCCCCAGTACGGGCGGGGATAGCCGGGCAGTCACGTTGCGGCAGAGCGACGCTATTGCCAGTTGGTACGGCCACGGCCCTGGGCTTTGGCCTGATAGAGACGCAGGTCGGCCTGGTGCAGCAGGCTTTCCAGATCCTCCGGCGCGCCGTAATACACCCCGGCGCTGAACGACAGCGGCGGTGCGCCCACGGCGTATTTCAAGGCGGCGCAGCGTTCGCGCAGTTGGTCGAGCGCCTGGCCCAGTGTCGCGTCGTCCTGGGTGCTGACCATGGCGAATTCCTCACCGCCGAGGCGGCCGGTCAGGGCGTTGGGAAACTGGTTGGCGAAGGCTATGGCGAAGGCGATCAGCGCGGCATCACCGGCGGCATGGCTGTGCTCGTCGTTGATCCGCTTGAAGAAGTCCAGGTCGAGCATCGCCACGCTGAGCTTGGTGCCGCTGCGTTGCGCCTGTTCGAACAGCTGCTGGCCGTGCTCGTGGAAGGCACG
>CAMPJN010000082.1 GCA_946886875.1 uncultured Pseudomonas sp. | reverse complement strand
AACCGGCGTTCACGGATTTGCAATCCGGTGCATAACCACTCTGCTACTCAGCCGAGAAACTAACGCTTGAAACTAAACGGGCCGTTCTCAACGGCCCGTTGAAACTGGATCAGGAAATGAGACCTTATCTCTAGCCCTATCCCCTTGAAAACACTGGATTTTTTGCCATGCCAGCGCTTTCGATGGGCTGCATTATGTACTAGTTGAATGCGCCTGGCAACACCCACTTTCCTTGATCTTTCAACAGGATAGTCACCATACAAATAGCTAATACGCACCCACCGCCTGCCAGTCAAAGCATCAAACAGCCGCAACCAGCTTCGCAGAGCCAACCAGGATCATCTTGGCACCAACCGCGCGCATCTCAAGAAAGCCCACACCCTAATCCGCGGTCACACTTGATCGATCAGCAGCTATCCTTTAGACGTTGGGCGTTCGAGAAAGCGGCAAAACGGAGTAGTAACGCTAGTCAGCCGCCAGATTGGCATAACCATCAAGCGATGGTTCTGCTAGCTACAGCAAAGTGGACGCCTTATGCGACGCGTATGATGGCTCAAGAGGTTTAGTACCAATCCGCCGTCGCGGATGCACCAGCACAGGGATCGTCAGGTGTTAGTCAGGTAGGACTAGTAGAATTTCTTCAGCTGCACCAAGGGTCTATTAGACATGGCGGCGCCGAGGAACCAGAGGCGATTCACATTGAGCGAAGTACAGGAGATGTTCGCTACAGAAGCGGACGCCCTAGCCGCGCCGACGGCACCCGCGCAGTTGTTCGAAGCCATCTTTAATCTGGCCTCATCCGCGCTGGTTTTGCTCGATGAGCAGGACCGGATTGTGAAGGTCAACGATGCCTTTACCGAACTGCTCGGTTATGCCCGTACAACCTTGTCCGGCAAACCCTTGATCGATCTCCTTCATCATGCCGACCGCGACCGCTTACATTCCCTGGCCCTCGCTAACTCTTCGCTGGATCTGCGCTATTGGCACAAGGACGGCAGGCTATTGCATGGCCGCAGCAAGCTGGTTGCCGTAGGCGAACTGATGCTGGGTGAAATCGTTAGGGTGGAGGCGCCCAAGAGCCTGGATGAGCAGCTCGAGCAGAATCAGTGGCTGCAGCGCATCGTCGAAACCGCGCCAGGCATTATCGGTACCTTTCGCCTGGACGATAAAGGCGTGTTTTCCATGCCTTGGACCTCGCCGGGCTACGAACAATACTATGGCGTGACCGCCGAGGAATTGAAGCGCGACGCTGGCATTCTCTTCGACCGTGTCCACCCCGAGGATGTTGCGCGGGTGCAGGAGTCGATCGCCGAATCGGCACGTACGCTAAGCCCCTGGCAATGCGAATACCGGGTTCGCCATCCACAAAAAGGCGAAGTCTGGCT
Organism: uncultured Pseudomonas sp.; assembly: GCA_946886875.1. The sequence goes on along the minus strand of CAMPJN010000082.1, from coordinate 10,597 downwards.
CGAGGGCCGCTCCAAGCCGACCCGTGAAGATGACGGTTCAATCCTCTGGTTCGGTTTTCTCCACGATATCAGCGAGCGCAAGCGTATCGAACAGGCGCTACGGGAAAGCGAGGAACGCTTCCGCCAAGCATTTGACTCTGCCGCTATTGGCATGGCCTTGCTGACCGTCGATGGCCGCTGGCTGCGAGCTAACCGTTACCTCTGCGAGCTGCTCGATTACAGCGAGAAGGATCTGCTGCAGACTTCCAGTCAAGCGCTGACCCATCCAGACGATCTATCCAGGGAACTCGCCGGCAACCAAGCCCTGCTAGCCAGCAAAATCCCCTACCTGCGCCTGGAAAAACGTTACCGTAACCGCGACGGCCAGTATCTACCGATGCGCCTGACCGTCAGCGCGGTACGCGCGAGCGATGATGCCCCCTTGTATCTGGTCGCCCAGATCGAAGACCTCAGTCGTCTCCTCGAGGCCGAAGAGCGCCTCTCGCTGATGGCCGCAGCCCTCAGCCATGTGCACGAGGCCGCCTATCTGATCGACCGTCAAGCACGCTTCCGCTACGTCAACGAAGAGGCTTGCCGGAGCTTGGGCTACAGCCGTGAAGAATTGTTGAGCATGACCGTCGGCGAAATAGATCCCGACTGGACCAACGAGCAGATTCTGGCGGACTGGCACGACAACCCAGAGCGGCCACCGGAAATTATCGAAAGTCGCCACCAAACCAAGGACGGCCGCATCTTTCCGGTCGAACTCAGCATCACTTACCTTGAGTTCAGCGGCGAGAGCTATAGCTTGGAGCTGGCGCGCGACATCACCGAGCGCAAACACCTGCAAGCGGCTCAGCGGGAAAGCGAAAGGCGCTACCGGGAAGCTTTCGAGCACTCATCGGACGGCCTCTTTCTTTTGGATATAACCGAGGATCGACGCTTTCGCTATATCGAGGTCAATACCGCCTTCGAGCGGTGGTCAGGCCGCAGCCGCGAACAACTGATCGGCCGCTATGTAGGTGAGTCGGCCGCTGCAGAAACTGCACGCAAGCTGCTCACCGAACTCAATCGCTGCCTGGCCAGTGGTCATAAGGTCGAATGGGAAGGCGAATTGGAAGTACCCACCGGCATCATTTCCGTCCACGGCACTCTTATCCCGGTGCGTGACGAGCAGGGGCGTATCTACCGCATTGCCGGAATCAGCCGCAACATCAGTGAACGCAAGGAAATGGAAATCCGGCTGTTGACCAGCGAGCAGCAGTTCCGCTCCCTGGCGGAAAACTCGCTGAACCTGATCGTGCGCTATGACTTGAATTGCCAGCGCACCTATGTCAACCCGGCGTTCTTACGGGAAACCGGCATTCCGCTGGCCAAGGCCCTGCAATGCCCTCTCGAGGATAGTTGGCATGGGGGGGACATTAGCGCCGCCGAGCACGAAACACTGCTACGCCAGGTGATCGCCAGCGGGGAGCCTGTGGAAACCATCCAGGAATGGTTGTGCCCGCAGACAGGAGAAATGGTCGTACATGCCATCCAGCTGATTGCCGAACGCAACATGGATGGCAAGGTGGTCAGCGTTCTGGCCAAGGGCTACGACATCACCGCCTTGAAACGCCATGAACGCCTGGAGGAAGCCCGGTTGCGGATTTTCGAGCAACTGGCGCATGGAGCCCTGCTGCCGGAAGTTCTCGCACTGGTAACCCAATATGTAGAGCAAGTGCGGCCGGATTTTCTGGCCAGCATCATGCTGGCGGACGCGGAATCCCGCTATCTGGTCCCTGGCTCGGCCCCCAGCTTGCCGCTCGATTATCTCGAGTCCCTCGGCCGTATCGAGATCGCCGAAGGCGTCGGCATCTGCGGCACAGCCGCCTGGCGCGGAACCACAGTCGTCGCCGAAGACCTGCTCGCCCACCCGGACTGTGCAGCCTTCGGTGAATTGGCTAACCAAGCAGGACTTCGCGCCTGCTGGTCGGAGCCGATGCTGGACTCCAGCGGCAAGGTGCTGGGTACCTTCTGCATCTACCTGCGCCAACAGGGCTTGCCGACCGAGGACGACCTCAAGCTGGTTCACCAAGCCAGCCATCTGGCCGCCATCGCCATCGAACGCAAACGTGCCGAAGCCTTGTTGCTCGAGAGCGAACAACGCTACCGGGATATTTTCGATAACTCCCTGGATTCCCTGTTCCTATTGGAAGTGGTCGAGGATGGATGCTTCCGCATCATCGAAGTCAATCCGGCCTTGGAGCGCAGCGTTAGCCTGGAGCGCGCCGACCTGATCGGCAAGACCGTCGAGGAACTGTTGCCAGCGACTGCGGCGGCCAGCGCCATTGCCAAGTTTCAACACTGCGTGGACAGCTGGTCGCCGATCGACGAGGAAATACAACTCGACCTGCCCATCGGGCAACGGGTCTTCCACTCGACGTTACTGCCGGTATGCGACGACTGCGGACGTATCCAGAGGATCGTCGGTATCTTCCGCGACATCAGCGAACGCAAGCAGGCCGAACGCATCCTGCATGTCCGCGAGCAGGAGTTTCGTGCGCTGGTGGAAAACAGTCCCGATGTCATCGCCCGCTTCGACCTGCAAGGTCGCTTTATTTACGCCAACCCGGTCACGCAAGCGCTCCTAGGCAAAACCCAGGATAGAATCCTGGGCAAAGGCCCCGATGAAGTACTGCCCTGGTTGAATGCGACGCACGCCTTCCGCAAAACGCTCGCGCAGATAGCGCGAACCGGCGAAGCCGCTGAAGAAGAGGTCGTCATCGATGCCGCGCCAGGTGCTGATGCGGCTCGCTTCGAGGCCCGCCTGGTGCCCGAGCGCGATCGGCAGGGGCAACTCGTCAGCATTCTTTCGATTGGTCGAGATATCAGTGCCATGCGCGCAGCGGAACGACGCCTGAAGGAATCCCATGCGCAACTGCGCCTGCTCTCCAGCCGCCGTGAAACCACCCGGGAGGAAGAGCGCAAACGCATGGCGCGGGAAATTCACGACGAGCTAGGCCAACAACTCACCGCCCTGCGCATGGGCATTTCCCTGCTGCGCCTGCAATTCGGCAAAGACCAGCCGCTGCTGGTAGAAAGCGTTCAAGCGTTAATGACGCGGGTCGACGAAACCATCCAGGTGGTGCGCAACGTGGCTACCAGCTTGCGCCCCGCGGCCCTCGATATGGGACTGACCTCGGCACTCGAATGGCTGGTTTCCGAGTTTTCCCGGAATACCGGTATCCCCTGCCGGTTAAAAGCGCCGACAGCTCGCCTGGACCTCGATAACGAACGCGCTACTGCGGCGTTCAGGGTGATTCAGGAGTCCTTGACCAATGTTGCACGTCACGCACACGCCAGCAACGTGCAGATACGCCTGAAACCTAGCCGCGATCAGGTTCTGATCGAAGTGCGCGATGACGGCAGGGGCTTCGATCCAGAGCAGACGCGCCCAGGCACGCTAGGAATGCTCGGAATGCGTGAGCGCGGCCACATGCTCGGAGGAGCAGTGACCGTAGACAGTACCCCAGGGCAAGGTACCTGTGTTCAATTACACATCCCTTTACAGATATCCCCGAGGCCTCATGATTCGACTAATGATCGCTGACGACCACGCCATCATGCGCGAAGGGTTGAAACAGCTTTTCGCACTGGCCGGCGACCTGCGAGTGGTCGGCGAAGCGGAAAACGGCGCCGTACTGCTCGAGCAGCTGCGGCAGACCGCTATCGACCTGCTGTTGCTGGATATGAGCATGCCGGGCATCAGTGGAGAGGATCTGCTGTCTCGCGTCCATAACCATTACCCGCAACTGCCGATCCTGGTACTGAGCATGCACAATGAAGTGCCCATCGCCCAACGTGCGCTCAAGGCTGGTGCTGCCGGCTATCTGACCAAGGATCGGGATCCGGAAACCCTGCTGATGGCGGTCCGCCGAGTGGCTGCCGGCGGGCGTTTCATCGACGCCGAACTCGCCGAACAGATCGCCTTCGCCGCCACCGGCCCGACCGCGGACAATCCGCATGACGAACTCACCAGCCGCGAACTGCAGATCATGCGCCTGCTCGCCCGTGGTCTCAGCGTTACGGGGATCGCCACGGAACTGGCGATCAGCCACAAGACCGTCAGCACCCATAAAGCGCGCCTGATGGAAAAGATGGGATTTACCAGCACCGCCGATATAGTCCGTTACGTCATGACGCAGGAGCTGTCCTAAGGACAGCCGCTGTCATCGGCTGCATTCGAACATGCCTCAACCAATCCCTAAGGGGATCAGCGCCGCCAGCACGCGGCAAGGGTGGCACCCACAGCTTGCCCTTTTGCTCCCATATTATTCAGGGTCAAGGTCCCGCAGGCATCGCCAGCCATTGATCCCCTGGGTACCGCCTGCAGGGTGTAACCGCTAGCGGTCGGCTTACCGACAAAACTCAAGTCGTAGTTGCTGTTGGTGCCATCCTTGGGCGCTACGGTGAACGGCAAGACGGGAGCCTTATCGTCGGGGGTCAGGTAAGTACCGTTAGCGGTGTAGTGCCGCTCCATAAATTGCGCCAACTCCAGCAATGCGCTTTGCGCATCCGCGCGCTTGGCCCTGCGCACATAATCCTGATACGAGGGGAAAGCGATCGCGGCCAGGATGCCGATGACAACGATCACGATCATCAGTTCGATCAGGGTAAAGCCCTTGCTCCGTGATACCGACGGCTGAATACCCATGCCTGACCTGCCAATGGACTGAGTCATCAGTTGCTCCTCACTTCATGCCAGGATTGGCGGCCGTGTCTCCGCGGGTCGGGGTTCTTAATACATCTTGGGGCGGAACCGTTGGAACCGGCGAAACACAGCTGTGCATTGTCCCCGTCGCTTGCTTCGACTGGTGTTGTGCCTTTGACCACACCCACATCTTTATCGGAATAGCCTGACCAGGGAGTGCCATCAACGGTGTCCTTGCTATCCAACACACCGTCGCCATTGGCATCGAAATACACGTAGCTGAGACGGCTGCCGCTGGATAATGCAACAGACATAATCCAACTGGTTCCACCGAAAGCGCAGGGATCCGCAGAGGGGGTCATAGTGGTAAAAATCACCCGATCGCTACGCAGGGAGGCCTTGGCAACCACCCGCTCGCCTTGCGCGCCAGTGGCACCCTCGCCCGCCTGCCAGGCGAGATCCAGATACCAACCCTTGTCGCTATTCTGCAAGGCACTCTCGGTAATGGCGCGGACTTTGTCGCCGCTGCTCAGTGTGGTTTCCTTGATGATCTGCTGTTCGAGCAAATCATTGCGCCCATCGATCGACAGCCCGCTGTCGATAATCCCGTAGAAGGTCTCCACCGCCGGATTCTCCGGAATTTCGTTATCGCCGGTGCGGTAAAAACTACCGGTGCCGAAAAACACCATGGGCTGTTTTTTGTCGTTGAAGGCGGCGGACAGCGGCGCGGTGATGGCTTGCCGCGCCCCCGTATCGTCCTTGGCGATAAACAGCGGGTTAGCATTGAGCGTACCGGGGATACCCCAACTGACAGTGTTATTGCCGCTCAGGTCCAGCCGCCAGAGGTTGCCGAGTGTGTCGGCCACATAAATTCGGTCGACAATCTGGTCCGCGTTCATGTCGGCAACCAAGGGGGCACCGAGGCCACCGGTAGTGCCCAGAGTGAATTCCTTGATCACGCTACCGTCGGCGGCGTCCAAGACCCATACCTTACCGTTGGCTGGCGTACTGTCGTGGTAGCCGCTGCTGACGATCACCCCGAATTTTTGATTGGGCAGTGCGACCAGCGATGGCTGGCCAATGGTGTAGCCCATGCTCGGGTGAGTGAACTCCCACATCACATTGTCACTGGACATGTTGTCAGGGTCGGTGATGTCCAGGGCGAACACACTGTTGCCGCCAGCACCGGTAGTGCCTACGACCATGGTGCGCCAACCATCGCTGCCCAACCAGACATCGGAAATGCGCGGCGTGCCATCGACGTAGTAACGGTGCGAGTAGGCCGGCTCGGTCAGCTCAATCAATGTATCCAATACGCTGTTGGGTACATAAGCGAACAGCTCGCCACCACCATTTTTCGCGGACTCTTTGCTGACCCTGGCATCGAAGCCGTGCAGCATGCCGTCGTTGGCACCGACGACGACCATTTGCTTGCGGCTTTTATAGGCGTCGGTTGCACGGAACGCGGCATAGGCTTTGCCCACGGCGCCATCGTTCCAAGCCAGGCTGGCATAACCGAAATTTTGCTGATGGATGAACTGGGGATCCGAGTTGATTATGTCCCCCAGACGACTGGCACGTTGACGAAAAGGCTTATCGGCTTTCTCGTCGGTAATCTCCAATGTGCGATCGCCACGCAGAAAAGCTACGCGCTGTTGCGCAATAGAGGTATCCGCTTCACCCTCTTTGACGAATCCGACGCGCTGGGCTTCCTTCAGAGCGTCCCATGTGAAGTCGATACCCTCGATCGAACGCAATGGGCCATTGGCAGTGTCTTCGCTGGGCGGCGCACTGCTAAAGATCTTCCGCGCGGCGATATCGGGGAGGCCATCCAAAGCACTAGCGGCACTCCAACTCTCGGTCCCCACCTCACCATCGACGACCAGCTTTGCCAGAAGGTCGCCGCTCCAACGTTTGCTATTGAGTTCCGATTGGAACACAGCCGCGTCGGTACTCAGGCGAGTCGAATTGGTCGCCAGCGAAGCCAGGGTACCTTGTGCCTCGTTGGCGATATTAGCGAATGCAAGTTTGAGACTCTCGACCATCCGGGCCGCATCGCTCGCCACGTAGAAGTTATCGGGCCGCGGATAGTTGCTGCCCAACATATCCGTCGTGCTGTGCCACCACTCCTCAGGAAGCGCCTCGCTACGCTCATAAGGTTCGAAATTTTTAGGCACCCTGAAACCACCGTATTTGGCGGCGAGCCAGTACTGGTTGCTGGATTTTCCAGCCAGTTTCTCGTTCTCGCGAACATCGACCCAATGGGTGGAGACGGTTTGCTTCCCAACCCAATCCTTACGCAGATCCTTGGTATGGGCATCGTAAGCAAGACCTGCGATATAAGCAGAGCTCAGCCGATTGTCATTGAAGGGAATACTGATGGTGATGCCTTCGAGAGCGGCTACCTTCTGTGTCGCCTTTACCACATCGACGCTTTTGTCATCACTGACTTCCTTTGGCACGTCCGGCTCTTGGGCTTTTTGGATATTCTCGGGAAGATTCTTATCCCGGTGCGTATTGGTATCGCCGATGCCGAGAATCACGTTCTTCTGGCAGGCATATTGAATAGGATCAGCACCCGTCCAGTCGGTGATAACTGGGAAGCCATCGGCCAGCTCGTAGCGAATGGATTTATCGTCACCGAGGGTTGAATAGGCCGATACATTACTTTGACCCTTGAAATAACGCAGCGCCGTATAGAACAGCTCGCTGACCGGATCATAATGTTTATGGTCCTTGGTGGTCATCTGGCCGAATTTATTCAGGTAGTTTATAACTCCACTATCGTGAATGTTGGCATCGGTACTAGTCGCGTCATCCTGGTCAGGGTTTCGTATAAAAGTACCGTAAGTTGCATCCCACTCATGAGCACCGTTCTTCTGGTTGCCGGCCACCCTTGGAACACGAACGGTTTGGCCGACAAATTTCTGCTTGGCGCGCATCACGCCACCGTCACGCCATACACTATGATCGTTCAGGTAGCCGAAAACGCTATAACGAAGATCGCTGGAGTATTGTTGTATCAAGCCTTCAGGCTTGTAGCCTTTTGCATAAGGCTTGCAATTCGCCTCCAGACCAACGTCGGGATCGCACACCTTCACCCGTATATAAACCTCATATACGGTGCTTCCGTTATCGGAAAGATCGGTGTCCGATGTGTAAGCGCTAGCCTCTCCGCTCAAGTCGCCATCCAGGGTAAAACGCATGCGATTACCCAAGCCGGCGAGACGCGTCCTGAACCCATACCAGCTCGCCGGGGTTGCATTACTTATCGCTGTGCCGTCCCAAATAGCTCGCCAACCACTTTCATTCTGACCTGTATGCCTAGCCTTCTCTAACCAAGTATCGTCTTTCGTATCCTTGACACGATAACCGCCGGTCAATGCACTACGAAAAGGATCAATGGTCTGGGTCGCCGCCCAGTTGAGGAAGTTACCGCTCCATAACTTACCGGTACAAGTACGGTTACTGGCTTTAGACTTGGGGAAAAAATGGCTGTCACGGCGATCTTCATGCTTCGAATCATGCTTATAGTCGTAGCACTTATCCGCATCGAAATAGCCGACATACTTATTGCTGACGGAGTAATCGCCGAGGTTGGCCATACTGAGAATGGTGGGCCACTCCACCGAAGGCACCAACGCCAGATTGCCCGGCACACTCCCGCCACCCAATAACAGTGGCGACTGGGAAACGTCCGCTCGGGCGGTCGAGGCGAAAGCCACCGCCAACGACATCATAAAGGCCAGGCCTGTGTGCAGCAGTTTGTATCGACGCGCGAAGCTGTCCATCACTACGACTCCCGATGAGGGCTTATAAGGCGGTCGGCGGTTCATTACTTGATCAGAACGACCGAACGGAGCTTGATTTTGGAAGCAGCGCTACCATTCGAGTTTTGCGCCATGCCGGAAGCATCCGCCTCCACCCGCATAACGACGCCTACAATGGGATCCTGAGGGTCGAGGCTGGGACGCATTTCGGCCAGCTTGGTGATACGGTAGGTGGGCACAGCCGCCACTCCCGGAAAGCTGGTATAAGTGCCGTTTAGCGCGACAATATCCCGGAGTTCGTCCAGAGTTTTTCCATCCACGACCCCCTCACCCTGGCGCAATCCAGCTTCCGCGGCCTGAAGGGCGAGGCTGCTATCACGCATATTGCCGGCCATGCTTTCCTGCAGCGAGGTTCCGCGCATGCTGCTCAAACCAATGATGGTCAGTAACAGCAACATGATCAGGGCGATGATTAGCGTTGCCCCGCGCTGGTTATTGATAGGTAATACGGTCATGGATTTGTTCATGGCAGGCGATTACGAATTCCGATAGTGGTCGAGAATACTTGCGCAAGACGACGATTCTGAATGGTTACGTCTGTTCCGTTAAAATTTATGGTTTGATTTTCCGGGACCACATTGGTTTCGGTACTGACGAGCAATAGATAGATACGAACGGACACAACGTTATCCCAATTAGTCACCTTATTTGCCGATATATAACTATCGACTTGCCTATCGTTACCCGCGATGCCGTATAAAACTTGCATATTCTGAACGCCTTCGACCAACTCCTCATGAGTTTCAGTACCGGTGGCAAAACTAATGCGCCGGAGCGAAGGTAGGTTTTTAACGCCATTACCTATGTAATAGGTCGAACTTTGCAACGTAAGGATTTCCATGGAGGAGTCATAGGTGTGACTGAAGTCATTACCCTTCCCTGGATTTTTATTCCCAGGCGAACCCGTATTGCCTCGCGACAAGGAATTGGCTTTCGCATTACTGCGATTTTGAAACATGTCGCAACCAAAGTAATCGGAGACAATAATAATCGTATCTTTGGCGACACCACTTGCAGCGCTCAAGGCGATGGCATTTGCATTGGCGGCGGTATTGCCGCTTGCCGCCACCCCAGGGATATTGGCCGCATACTTGACATGAATCACATCGCCCGCTGTGCGATTTTTCACCCAAGTCGGGGATACATCATTTTTCCCGCTTACGGGCTGGTTCAGATCGAAATAGTCAGCGTTATATTTCTCACTCTTATCATTAAGCAAGTTATTCACCGAAGATAAGCACTCGCCCTTATATCCGGCATTGCGAATGTCATTGGTGAGAAACTCCATGGCGAAGCGACCGCTTTCCTGGACGCGAGCAAGTGCGTTATTGGTACTGTAGGTCTGCTTACTCGAGAGAAATGTCTGCAATACGCCAGCCATCAGTAACAGGCCAAGGACCATGGCGATCATTAATTCGACGAGCGAAAAGCCTTGCTGGCGAGGCGTCGATGAGCGGGTCATATTTCGGTCCGGTAGACGAAGGTTTCAACGCCGGTATCGGTGCTGTCGGTTTTCTCGGTGCTAGCGGTTGGCTTTATCCGGCCACGGTTATCGTTCCAGCGTACGGATATGGTCACCAGGGTTCCGCTCTTTTCGACTTTGCCGGTGCCTTCCGGTAGCGCCTGGGCAAGCGTGTTCAGCCACTCGGCTTTATCTTTCTGCGCTTGGGTGCCGCTCACCGAGTGGGTGCTGGATGAGGTCGGGTAATCGAATACGTAGGCGTCGGTCAGCGCGGCGGTGCGGTTCGCACGCATCCGGTCGGCCAGGTCGCTGGCGAGTATGCTCACCTGCGAGCGGTAATAAGCGCTGTGGTTACTCTGCACACTGGTGACTTGCAGCAGTGCCATTCCGAGCAGGCCGATGGCGAGCACGACAAGGGCGATAAGGACTTCGATCAGCGTGGTGCCACGCTGGGCGACAGGAGAGAAAGCGTTCATTCGCAGGCGTCCTTGTCCAGGCTGCTGGAACCGGTCACAGAGACGGTAATTTCCCGCCTCTGTTTGCCGCTGCAGCCACTGGGCGTCACCGCGAAATTGCTAGCGCTACCGGCCATGCCGTTGCTGCGAAAGGTCACCCCGGCATTCGGGCCGGCGA
>CAMPJN010000081.1 GCA_946886875.1 uncultured Pseudomonas sp. | reverse complement strand
AAATACAGCAGGTCGCGCAAATCGATCACGCCCTTGCTGATCGCCTCGAAACGGGTCAGGAAGCTCAACGAGGCAACGGCGTCCATCAGCCATTGCGGCGCCCAGCCGCTGAAACCGTCGAGCACCATGGGAAAGCCGCTGACGATAAACAGGAAGCACACGCTGACCGCGAGGATAAAGGCGATCACCTGGTTCTTCGCCAGCGCCGACATGCACGAGCCGATCGCCAGGTAGGCGCCGGCCAGCAGCCAGCTACCGATATAGCCGGTAACGATGGCGCCGTTATCCGGCTCGCCCAGGTAGTTGACCGTGATCACCATCGGGAAGGTCAGCAGCAGCGCCAGGCCGGCGAAAGCCCAGGCAGCGAGAAACTTGCCGGCGACCGCGTCGAAGCGGGTGATCGGCAGCGTCATCAGCAACTCGATGGTGCCGGACTTGCGCTCTTCGGCCCACAGGCGCATGGCAATCGCCGGCACCAGAAACAGATACAGCCAAGGATGGAAGTTGAAAAACGGCATCAAGTTAGCCTGAGCGCTTTCGAAGAAACCGCCCAGGTAAAAGGTGAACACCCCGGAAAGCACCAGGAAAATCAGGATGAACACATAGGCCAGCGGCGTGGCGAAATAACTCGCCAGCTCGCGTTTGAAAATCACCGATAGCTTGGTCATACGCTCTCCCCACGGGTCAGGCTGCGGAACACTTCATCCAGCCGGCCGCGTTCGACATTCAACTCCTTGACCTTCCAACCGCGCTGGGCGATCAGCCCGTTGACCTGAGGGAAGATCACTTCGCCCGGTTTGGCCAGCACGCTCAGGCTATGTTCCAGGGCGTTCTCTTCGACCCCGAGCACACCCGGCAGTGCGGCCAGCGCCGCGCGATCCAGCGGCTCTTCGGCGACCAGGGTCACGGCCTGGTGGTAGCGCGAGCGGCTTTCCAGCTCCAAGGGCGTACCGTCGGCAAGCAGTTTGCCGCCAGCGATCACCACCGCGCGGGAACAGACCGCGGTGACCTCTTCGAGAATATGGGTGGAGATGATCACGATCTTGTCGTAGGACAGGCTCTGGATCAGCTTGCGCACCTGATGCTTCTGATTCGGGTCGAGGCCGTCGGTGGGCTCGTCGAGAATCAGCACCCGCGGATCGTGCAGAATTGCCTGGGCCAGGCCGACGCGGCGTTTGAAGCCCTTGGACAGGGTTTCGATGGACTGCTCGAGGACCTTCTCCAGCTCCACCTGGGCCACCGCCTTGGCCACCCGCTCGCGCTTCTCGGCGCCCTTGTAACCGCGCACCTCGGCGATGAATTCGAGGAAACCGCGCACCGTCATATCGCCATAGCAAGGCGCGCCTTCCGGCAGATAACCGATCTGCCGCTGGGCCTTGAGGGTCTGACTCTGGATATCGAAGCCGAGAATGCTCGCCGTGCCTGAGGTCGGCGCGAGAAAGCCGGTCAACATCTTCATGGTGGTGGATTTACCGGCGCCGTTGGGGCCGAGGAAGCCCAGCACTTCGCCGGGTTGGACGCTGAAAGACAGATCGTCCACGACAGTGTGCTGCGCGAAACGCTTGGTTAGATTCTTTATCTCGATCATGGCCTCTCACCATTGCGGTAACAGGCCCTGCTTGCACCCATGCAGGCGCAAGCCGGGCTCTAAAGTGCTGGCGGACTATAAGGAGTTGCGGGCAGGCAGTGCAAGCCAAGAACCCGTGGGTCATATGACCATCGTAAGTACGCTAGTGATCACGGTGTTGGGTTACGCGGCGGCGAGTTGCGCGGCTGCGGGTAATAACGCGGTATGCGCCGCTAACCTGCGCAACCCGACCCAACGGCGACGCGGAACCTCAGTCGTAGGTTGGGCCGGGCCGCGCAGGCTAAGCTCTGCGAAGCCCAACATAGCGATCGAGAACCAAACGCCGCCACAAGTCGGAGCGCTAGGACGCCGGGCGGAGTGCCGCGCACTCCCTGTTGGGCTTCGCAAGCTCAGCGCCAACCTACGCTCGACGAATCAAGCCGTTACAAGATTTTGCCGGCGGGCGGCCGATCCGGCACACTAGCGGCCCCGAGCAATTGCTCGTTTTTCAAAGCCCGCAGATTCCGTATGACCCGATCCCCATTGCGCCGCCTCGTATTTGGCACCCTGCATCGCCTGCTGTATCTCTGGGTGCGCTCGGAAACCATCAACCAATCGGCTTTTACCCTCAAGCTCGACCGCAGCAAGCCGGTGTTCTACGTGCTGCAGCTGCCGTCGCTGAGCGATCTGGCGGTGGTCGATGCCGAGTGCCGCAAGGCCGGGCTACCGCGCCCGGTGCTGCCGGTGGCGGTGGGCGATCTGCTCGAGCCCGCGGCCTTCTTCTACCTGACCCCGGAGCCGGACTGGCTCGGCCGCCAGGACAAACGCGGGGTTTCGCCAACCTTGCAACGTCTGGTCGGCGCGCTCAGCCAGCATGCGGTCGACGATGCGCAGATAGTCCCAGTCAGCGTGTTCTGGGGCCAGTCGCCGGACCGCGAAACCAGCCCCTGGAAGCTGTTGTTCGCCGACAGCTGGGCGGTTACCGGGCGCCTGCGCCGCCTGGTCAGCATCCTGATCCTGGGGCGCAAGACTCGCGTGCAGTTCTCCACGCCTATCCACCTGCGCACCCTGGTCGAACAGGATAAAGGCCACGAACGCACCCTGCGCATGGTGCAGCGCATCCTGCGCGTGCACTTCCGCAACCAGAAGGCCGCGGTCATAGGCCCGGACGTGTCGCACCGGCGCAATCTGGTCAAGGGCTTGGTGCACGGCCCGCAGGTGCGCCAGGCGATCCTCGACGAAGCCGAGCGCGAAAACATCACCCTGGAAAAGGCTGAAAGCCAGGCGCTGCGTTACGGCAATGAGATCGCCTCGGACTACGCCTATACCGCGATCCGTTTTCTCGAGCTGGTGCTGAGCTGGTTCTGGAACAAGATCTACGACGGCATCAAGGTCAACCATATCGAAGGCGTGCAGGACGTCGCCCAGGGCCATGAAGTCATCTACGTGCCCTGCCACCGTAGCCATATCGACTACCTGCTGTTGTCTTACCTGCTATTCCGCAACGGCCTGACACCGCCGCATATCGCCGCCGGCATCAACCTCAATATGCCGGTGATCGGCGGCCTGCTGCGCCGCGGCGGCGCCTTCTTTATGCGCCGCACCTTCAAGGGCAACCCGCTGTACACCGCGGTGTTCAACGAATACCTGCACACCCTGTTCAGCAAGGGCTTCCCGGTGGAGTACTTCGTCGAGGGCGGGCGTTCGCGCACCGGGCGCATGCTGCAGCCGAAGACCGGCATGTTGGCCATCACCCTGCGCAGCTTTTTGCGCAGCAATCGCCTGCCGGTGGTCTTCGTGCCTGTGTATATCGGCTACGAGCGGGTGCTGGAAGGCCGCACCTACCTCGGCGAATTGCGTGGCGCGAGCAAGAAGAAGGAGTCGATCTTCGACATCTTCAAGGTCATAGGCGCGCTCAAACAGCGCTTCGGCCAGGTCTGGGTCAACTTCGGCGAGCCGATCAAGCTGGCCGAGTTTCTCGACGCCGAGCAGCCGGACTGGCGCGCCCAAGATTACGGCAGCCAGTTCCGCCCGGATTGGCTGAACGGCGCCACCAACCGCCTGGGTGCGCGGGTCGCCCAGCACTTGAACGAAGCGGCGGCGATCAACCCGGTCAATCTGGTGGCCCTGGCCCTGCTCTCCACCAGCAAGCTGGCCCTCGACGACCGCGCCTTGGCGCGGGTGCTCGACCTCTATCTGGCGCTGCTGCGCAAAGTGCCTTACTCGCCGCACACCACCCTGCCGGAAGGCAACGGCCAGGCACTGATCGAGTACGTGCAGAAGATGGAGCTGCTCGCCGAACAGAGCGACGCTCTCGGCAAGATTCTCTATCTGGACGAGCAGAACGCCGTCCTGATGACCTACTACCGCAACAACGTGCTGCATATATTCGCCCTGCCGGCGCTGCTGGCGAGCTTCTTCCAGAGCAGCGCGCGGATGAGCCGCGAGCAAATTCTGCGCTTTACCAAGGCGCTCTATCCCTATCTGCAGTCGGAGCTGTTTATCCGTTGGGAGCTGGACGAGTTGGATGCGGTGGTCGATCAGTGGCTGGCGGCGTTCGTCGAACAGGGCCTGTTGAAGAACGAGGGCGACGTCTATGTACGTCCGGCGCCGAGTTCCCGCGAATTCGTCCTGCTGACCCTGCTGGCCCGTGCCATAGTGCAGACATTGCAGCGCTTCTATATGGCCACCGCCTTGCTGCTCAACGCCGGGCAGAACGCGATCAGCGCCGAAGAGCTGGAAGACCTGTGCACCGTGATGGCCCAGCGCCTGTCGATCCTGCATGGCCTCAACGCCCCGGAGTTCTTCGACAAAAGCCTGTTCCGCCACTTTATCCAGACCCTGCAGGATCAAGGCGTGCTGCGCCAGGATGCAGCCGGCAAACTCAGCCACCACCCGCTGCTCAGCGAACTGGCCGAAGGCGCGGCCAAGCGCGTACTGCCGGCTGAGATCCGCCTGTCGATCCGCCAGGTGGCCATGGATAGAAACGAGGATGTGGCCGAGCCGGTGTAAGGCCATGCTCGTAGGGCGGACATGCCGCAGGCTTGTCCGCCATCGGTGGCTAAACACGAAGCCATGCCCACCCTACAACCACCGGACCACCCATGGACCCAAGCAACGACAAACCCGCCAAGCCATCGCGCGCCGAGTTCCATCAGGCTAACCAGGCCCGCGCCGAAGCCGAGGCCCAGCGCCTGCTGGCGGCGAAAACCGAACTGGGCGGGCGCTGGCTGAGCTGGGTGGCGAGTGAGCTGTACGCTCTCAAGCCCCCGGCCTATGTGCAGATGGTGCGCCGTGAGCTGCAGCGTCTGAACGCCTAGCAAGAACGCGGCTGGGTAGGTCGGGTTAGCGGCAACTATTGCGGTTCGAGCAACAACATCGCCATCGACCGCCGCGTAACCCGACACGGGCGCTATACGGATTTGAGCATGGTCATTACCGGCTGATCGCCAGCAAGCTGGCTCCTACATTTACTCCCCCGGCCGGCGACTACAACAACAAGCGCAACGCCGCGGGCGGCATTGGCCGGTCGAGGAAGTAGCCCTGCACCTCCTCGCAATCGTACTGGCGCAACACATCGAGTTGCGCCTGGGACTCCACGCCCTCGGCGGTCACGGTCAGCGATAGCGCGCGACCCAGGCCGATGATCGCTTTGATAATCGCCTGGCTATCCTCCGAACCGCCCAGGTCGGCCATAAAGCTGCGGTCGATCTTCAGCCCATCGAAGGGGAATTTGCGCAGATAGCTCAACGAGGAATAACCGGTGCCGAAGTCGTCCATCGACAGCCTCACGCCGATACGCTTGAGCTCGTTCATCAGCACCAGCGCGCCAGGCGCGTCCTCAAGCATGACGCTCTCGGTGAGTTCCAGCTCCAACCGCCCCGGCGGCAGGCCGCTTTCCTCCAGGGCGCTTTGCACCCGCGCGACCAGATGCCCGCGCTGGAATTCCACCGGCGACAGGTTGACCGAGACGATCAACTCCTCGCCCCAGCTCATGGCTTCCATGCAGGCGTTACGCAGCACCCAGGAACTCAGCGGCACTATCAAACCGGTGGTTTCGGCGATGCCGACGAAGGTGTCCGGGCTCAACAGCCCGCGTTGCGGATGCTGCCAGCGCACCAGGGCTTCGGCCGCGACCATGCGCTCGCTGCTGACGCTGTAGCGCGGTTGCAACAGCAGGCGCAGTTCGTCGTTCTTCAAGGCCTGGCGCAGGTCGTTTTCCAACTGACGACGCTCGACCACCCGCTCGTTCATGTCGCTGGCGTAGAAACACCAGGTGTTACGCCCAGCCTCCTTGGCCTCGTACAAGGCGATATCGGCGTAACGCAGCAGTTCCTCGGCCTGGGAAGCATCGGCCGGCGCCATGGCGATACCGATACTGGCGCCGATAAAGCTGCTGTGATTCTCGATCTCGAAGGGCTGCTCGATACCGACGATCAGCCGCTCGCAGAGCCGTTCGACCTCCTCCTGGGTAGAGATGCCGCTGACGATCAGAATGAACTCGTCGCCGCCCAGGCGAGCTACCAGATCGCCCTCGCGCAATACCAGGCGCAAGCGCTCGGAGACTTCGTTCAACACCAGGTCGCCGGTTTCATGGCCGAACGAGTCGTTGACCGGTTTGAAGCGGTCGAGATCGATGCTCAGCATCACCAGAGGTTTGTCGACCGTAGGTATGCCCTTGAGCTTGCCCTCGAGGAATTCCTGCATGCGGTTGCGATTGGGCAAGCCGGTGAGCGCGTCATGCAGCGACAGATGCTCGATACGCGCCTGCGCCTGCACCTCTTCGGTGATGTCGCTGACCGTGCCGCGATAGCCGCCACTGCCGGAGTCGATAGCGCGCAGGGACAGGCGGCATGTACGCTGGCTGCCATCGGCCGCCTGGTAGTGGCATTGCAAGCTGTCCTTGGCCGATGCGCGACCGCTGCGCTTGTCCAGCCGGGTCAGTACATCGCCAGAACATTGCATCAGGTCGCTCAGCGAGCGGCCCAACCAGGCATTTTCGGGATGCCCGGTAACCGCCTGAAAGCGCGCGGACAGATAGCTCAAGCGCAACTCGCCGTCAGTCTCCCAAATCCAGTCCGATGCCGACTCGGCGACATCGCGAAAGCGCGACTCGCTGGCGGCCAAGGCCAGCTGGCTGGTGTACAACGAGGCATAGCTGGCATCCATCTCACGCGCGGCGGCGATGGCCCGGCGCAGAATCAGCCACGCGATCAGGCCGATTACCGCCGCTGCCAGGGCCAATAGCGGCAGAATCAGATAAAGCAGTTGATCGCCCGGTTGGGCCGGATCCCAACGCAACCTCAGTGGTGCGTCGTTCAAGGTGGCCACGGCCAAGCTCGAGCGATCGCCCCCAGCGTCCGCCGCACTGGCCACATGCAGATTATCGATGCCGAAATCCATGCCCAGCTCGGCGAGTTTTTGCGGGCTGAGCAGATCGATGAACAGCAGTACCGAGGTCTCGCCCGGCACGGTTTCCACCAAGGGGTCACCGCCCGTGGTGAAACCGGCGGCGGCAACCAGTGCCGGCTGACCGGCGACCTGAAGAAAGCCCACCACCGGCTCCTCGTCCTCGGCTTGCGCGCGTGCCTGTTCGAGCAGCGCATCGATATTCTGCTTGAGCCAGTGCCGCGCCTCGATTTCCACTAGCTCGCCCTCGACCACCGCATAGGTGGTACGGCCTGCGGGGTCGACGACGAACAAGCCCTCGTAGGCGAAGTCGGGAAACAGACTAGGGCCCAGGTTCTGCCGGGTATAGGCCCATTCGTGATCGACCTGAGCGTGCAGATTGCGATAGGCCTCGCCCCAGAATGCATAGTCGCTGATTGTCGCCAAAATCGATTTTTGCCGCGCCTGGGTGGCTTTCTCCACAAAGAACAGCGTTCGTGCCGCCGCCTGGGTATTTTGCTGCAAGGCAATCTGCACCAACGCCGCACTGGCGACGATAAACAACACCAACAACAAGGCCGAGATAAACAGTAGCGGTTTGCGTGATTTGGCAAGAGCGTTAAGCGGACGGTGCGGTTCAACTACTGGTGCCATCTTCAGCCCTCGGCCAGTCCGGATTGCGGTGCGAAATGGGCCTGAGAGATTGTGAAAAAACGCCTCCTGCGAACGCCTGCAAAGCGCCACCGCGCCCGATCTGTTCACAATTTCTCAGCCCTGTAAGCGAGCTTAGCAGCAACCGACCAACCAGCGATCTGCCCAATGCCGCAGTTCCATCGAATTGCCATCCTGGCGCGCCAGACGCAAAGCGCAACTCCCTCAAACCGAACTCAGCAACGGCAGCAAAGCTCGTCGCCGCCCTCGGGGTCGCTGTAGCTGAGGGTCGCGGTGCGAAAGTTCAGATCGACGAACAGATGGCAGCTGTGCGCCCCGCAACGCCAGCCCATAGACACGCTGGAATCGTTCGAGTGATGCAGCTCGAAGACCCCGGCAAAGGCCGGGTGATTCGAGCGCAACTCCATCAGCCACAGCAGGCGCTGTACCACCGGGGTTTGCAGGGCCAGCTCGGCCTCCCCCACTGAATAGAAGCGGCGGTTGATATCGCGGGCCTCGCCGGTACGGTCCAACAGTTCGTAATCATTGCTGCCGGCCAACAAGCCGACGTAGTACACCTGAGGTATCCCAGGGGTGAAAAACTGGATCGCTCGCGCGGCGATATAGGCATCCTCGTTGCCCTGCAAGGCATCGAAAAAGGTGCAGGTGAGCTGGTAGATGGCACCGACGCTATGCACGTTGGCGGCCGAACGCCGCAGGATGGGGTCGGCGCTGCGCTCCGAGATGTTCTGGATGATTGCCTCGACATGGTGGCGCGGCAGAATATCCTCCACATCCGGAATGCAGATACCGTCATGGGTGTCGAGCACCGTGACCTGGTTGTGCGGGCACATGCGCAGCCAGGCCTTGAGGTAATGGCTGTTGCCGTCCAGAAGGGTATAGAGCAACAGCGGCGGCAGTGCGAACGCGTAAGACCACATGCCACGCGCCGAAATCGCCTGCTGCCAGCTCGGATGATCGTGCACCTCGGGCAACAGCTCGATGCCATGCTCAGCTGCCGTGGTCTTGAACCAATCGAGGATCTGCCACACCTGCGGCTCGACCAGAAAGCAACTGGTGCCGAGCTTCTTGGTGGTATAGCCGAAGGCATCCAGACGCAGCAGCTTGACCCCGCGGGCGGCGAGAAAGGCGATGGTTCCGGCCATCATCTCGTAGGTCACCGGCGAGTCGTAATTGAGGTCGACCTGCCGTTCGGTGAAGGTACACCACACCCGCCCGCTGCTGCCGTCGGCGAACCTGACTTCACGAAAGGGCTCCTTCTCCTTGCGGATATGAATCTTCGCCAGATCGTCCGGGCCGATTTCGCCGAGGCTGTCGACATCGACGAACAACCCGGCCCAGGCCGAGGCTTTGCCCTTCTGCAGATAATCCTGAAATTCCGCCGAATCATCGGCCAGGTGATTGAGCACCAGGTCTAGGCAGACATCGTGCCGCGCCGCCAAGCGCTCGATATCGGCCCAGTCGCCGTAGGCCGGGTCGATGCGTTTATGGGTCAAGGGCGAGAAGCCGCCATCGGCGTTCGACGGAAACGGCGGCAAAATATGCACCCCGGCCACCGCACGGGCGAGATGCCGTTCGACGAAATCGGCCAGATCGCGCAAGCCGGCGCCAATACGGTTCGGGTAAGCGATCAATTGCACCCGGTTGTTCAAGGTTGAGTTCAAGGGCTGGTTCATACGGCAGTCTCCCTAATGCATGGGTTTACTGCGGTCACACAACGCGCCACAGGGAACAGCTGCCGCAACAAAGCCAGCGGCCATCCACGCCACCACCGTAACAGGTTGAGGCCGGTGAGGCGGCTCGCACCTGGCATGTCCCTGGCCAAAATGCCTTTTGCCGCCCTCCCCCAGCTCCGCTAAGCTCGCAGCATCCCTACCGCCCAAGGAATGCCCCCATGCTCCGCATCGCCGCACTCGCCGCCGCACTGGTTCTATCCAGCAGCGCCTTCGCCCTGTCGCTCGCCGACCTGACGCAGAAAGATGCCAGCGGCGGCCTGAAGGACGCATTGATCCAAGGCGCCCAGGTCGCCGTGCAACAGCTGGGCAAACCCGGCGGCTTCAACAACAACCCGGACGTACGTATCGAACTGCCGGGCAACCTCGGCAAAGCCGCGCGCACCATGAAAATGATGGGCATGGGCGCCGAAATCGAACAACTCGAAGCCAGCATGAACAAAGCCGCGGAAGCCGCGATGCCGCAGGCCCAGGCGCTGCTGGTGGAGTCGGTAAAGAAAATGACCGTGCAGGACGCCAAAGGCATCCTCGCCGGCCCGCAAGACTCAGCCACCCAATACCTCAATAAAACCAGCCGCGAACAAATCCGCGCGCAGTTCCTGCCCATCGTCAAACAAGCCACCGATAAAGTCGGCCTGGCCAAGCAATACAACAGCTTCGCCAGCCAGGCAGCGGCCTTCGGCGTAATAGACGCGAAAAGCGCCAGTGTCGAAAACTACGTGACCGAGCAGGCGCTGGATGGGTTGTTTGAGATGATTGCCAAGCAGGAAGCCAGCTTGAGGCAGAATCCGGCTGGGGCGGCTACTAGTTTGGCTAAGAAGGTTTTTGGGGCTTTGTAGGAAGGTTTCTGCTGGAGTGAATAAAGCCAGACCTTGGAGTCTGGCTTTTTGTGGACGGACGGGCAAAAAACTGACTATTTAGGATCATGCGTCAAGGGAGGTGATTAATGATCGACATACCAGATGACCGCAACATAGATCTTCACCACCATATCGATCTTGGTCGGAAATGGCTGGATGCGAGCAATGAAGGTAAAAAAAATATCCTGCTATCCTACGCTGCCTTTGAGTTCAGATTTGCCATTGAGCGGCTTGCTGTTCACTACTGGCTCCAGCTAGCTGGGGATGACCCTCTACATGGAGATGTTCGAACCCTCCGATCGTTTAAAAGCATCGAGAAAAAAATATACGAACTGGCCGGTAATCAGCTTCTAATCAACCGGCACTATGATTTCATTCGATGCTTCTTTGAGAGTCTGGGTCTTGGGATTCATTGCCCTACACCTACCGTTGGCAAACTGGCAGGCCACTGGCACTCCTGTAGCGAGCTTTGTCACATTAGCTGGACATTATTTGCTGGCGAATCGGGCAACTCAGATCTTGCGTTTACAGAACTGACGAAAATCAACCTGTACCTGATAGACCAAGCATCCGGAATTACCAACTGGCCAAAGCTTCCAAAATCAGAATCGCTGGAATACGCCTCACTAATTGATCGTTTCATGAGCGGCGAAGCCGGGATCGACGATGTAAAGACATATATTAAGAAAAACGGAATATGGGCCAAGGTAGATTATCCAGACGGTAGACCTAGCCACTTTGTAGGGACTCCAGTTCCGCCAGGTACAGGTAGTAGCTGAACCCCTTCAGCCTGTTCTGACTGCCCCTCGCCGTTGTACATAACAGCATGAACAGTTAAGCCGCTCTTATCCTAGCCACCGCCGCACTGGCTATACCATCGCTGGACCGCTCAGCTCGTTGGATGGTTTTGGCGCAGCTATACCCATCAAGTTTGCATCGATTGGGAGCAACCTTTTCGCCCTTACGGCGAGTTACTTTCTCTTTGCTCGCGCGAAAGAGAAAGTAACCAAAGAGAAAGCGCGCCCGGCATCCGGGTTTCGCTTCGCTCAACTTCCCTCGCTCCGGCGCTGTTCCGAGGGTCGTCACGGTGGGCCATCCCTGGCCCATCGTTCCTCGTTTGGCATCCATGCCAAACGCCCCTCTCCACAGCACCTCCACTCGGCCTCCTGACGGGATTCAGGGACCGCGTCGCCTGTACGATCTATTTAGAAAACCGCGACGCAGAGCGTCACTGGATGAGTTACCACGCTGGAGCGTGGGAACTAGCAGAGGACGCGACGGCGTGTTGGCTTTTTGTCACTAGTCAGCAATCTCACAGGCGACACGAAACGCCCCATCAGGAGGCCGAATGGAATCGTTGCGGAAGGGGTTGAGCGGCATGGATGCCGCGAGAGCCGCGATGGGCCAGGGATGGCCCTTCGCGGCGGGCCCCTGGAGCAATGATGGAATGAGGGAAGTCGAGCGCAGCGAGACCCGGATGCAAGGGGCAAGACCTTTTGCTTACTTTTGGGGCGTTTGCCAAAAGTGAGCCGCCGTAAAGGCGGAACCGTTAGACCGGACAATGCAAAAGCGGCGTGTACATGCATCGCTAATACAAACCTTGCGATTTGCGTCAGCCGGAAAGGCATAGCCCCTCACCCTAGCCCTCTCCCCACGGGGAGAGGGAACTGATCGGTGAGCAGTCGCATTGCATCGGCAGATGCGGATAGCTCCCCTCTCCCCAAGGAAAGGGGATTAGTTACGTGTTTGGCATCACCAACGAAAAAGCCCGGATCAACTGACCCGGGCTTTTTCAGTTTCGCAAACCGCCGCCTTACAC
>CAMPJN010000080.1 GCA_946886875.1 uncultured Pseudomonas sp. | reverse complement strand
AAGCTTCTAAAACCAAACCCCCCATCCGTGAAAACGGGTGGGGGGTTTGTCTTTGCGCTGGGAAATACTTGACCGGCTTTACCGGCTATTCAGCCTTGGCCTATGCTCGACGCCGCCGATGAGGCGTGACTAGCTCAACCCACTCAATACGAGATGACTTCTATGCCGGAACCGGTCACCGCTCATTCGTTGCCTGAGCTTAAGCAATTGATCGCGTGTCACGAGTGCGATCTGCTGATGTGTAAGCCGTCGCTTGCCCTGGGTGAGAAAGCCGAGGCTGCCGTTCTTGAATGTCATGAACTAAAAAGCCACCCGTGGGTGGCTTGGTTCTTGATGATCAAGTCAATCGCCGCGGTATTCGCAGCCGCTTGTGCAGGTTTCGTGAATACGTACCCGTGAGAGTTCTGGAAGAAGTGGTTTGAGTTGTTGCCAGATCCATTTGGCAAGAACTTCGCTGGTTGGGTTTTCAAGGCCAGCAATTTCGTTCAGGTAGTTATGATCCAGTTGTTCGTAGAGCGGTTTGAAAATGGCTTTTATTTCGGAAAAGTCACGAATCCAACCGGTATAGGGGTCGACCTCGCCTTCGATATAGATGGCCACACGGAATGAATGACCATGCAAACGCCCGCATTTGTGGCCTTCTGGCACATGGGGAAGGCGGTGAGCGGCCTCGAAAATAAACTCTTTGAACAGTTCCACGACGTGTCTCTCTGCTGGTAGGCGCGTTGTGAGACGCGCTTCGATAAGCAGCGATCTTACCAGCTAGGGTGGGGCTTTAACCAACGTGCAGCGCCCCTTATCGCTCAGGTATCTGAATCAATCTTCGGCACTTGTAGAAGGCCTGCCGGTATGGTTCCTATCGAGGCGATAAGCGCTGACCGCCTCATACACGGCTTTTCTCAATCGATTGATGCCGCCAATCGGTTGGTGCTCAGGTAGTGAGTGCCAAGGGTTGAAGGAGAGATTATCGCAAAACATGTTCTGCTCGCGGCTGTCGAAATCCTGGGCCGGTAGCTGAATGTTCGCCACCGTTTCAAATACGGAGATGGATTCATCCCATTCAACGCTAGGGTCTTCGATCGGCATGTAATAAGCGGGGTTTTGTCGTTGTACTTGCAGCGCGAAGCAAGCAGGTACTCGATCAAGGGAAAGCTGTTGGTAGAGAGCATTGCGTAGGAAGTTCGGCAAATCCTGGTTCTGCTCCGGTAGCTCGTAGTATGGGCAGTTCTCCGGTGCAGGAACGACGCGATATTTGATGTTGAGGGGGCCGAGTTTAAAGGGGGCAATGGAGTTATAAGTGCTGGCAATCGGGCTTTCTGGTGCAGGTGCCAGTGTTTTCAGGGCGATGATCAGATGGCGAACTTCCCAACTGCGTGGATCCCAGCTTGGGAAGAATGCCAACACTTTTTTGCCTTCGGCTTGGGCGGCAAAGTTGCTCTTATATTCAGCCACATCACGGACAAAAAAAGCGGGGTGGTTGAACATTACGAAGTCTTGTTCGAGCGCATGCTGAGGGCTTTTGCTGAGTTTCTCGCCAGGGACATCCAGCAGTTTGATGGCCATGCCGCGGGCGTCGCGGGCTCGATCGAATTGTGGGTAGGCATTGCCGTTGGATAAGCGCACCCAGGCTTGCCAGGTTTTGCCGGGCTCGCTGAAAACGCCGTGCTGCAAGTCGCTATCAAGGTCACCGATTACGCTGACCTGTGCTTTTAAGCAGCCATGTGCTTTGGCATGGGCATCGCGCAGCACGCGGGTATTATCGCGGTGCTGCTCCACGACACGCACGGCATCTTCGATAATCGCTTGGGTAAAGCTGGCCTCATCGGCGGGGATTTGTTCCTGGTCGGCAACCGGGCCGGAAAATTTCCAGCCATAGTAGGCAGCACTTATCGCCCATCCGCTTAGCCCTATGACAATAAACAGCAATAGGAGCTTGCCAAGTAGTCGACCAACCCAGAGCCAGAGACGTTTGAGCATAGAGACAAGTCCTTGTTTGCAGTTATTGCG
Source organism: uncultured Pseudomonas sp. (assembly GCA_946886875.1). Next base: position 10,075 of record CAMPJN010000080.1, on the reverse strand, counting down.
CTTTGGCTAATCGCGGCCTGATTTTTATTGTGTGTCGTGTTTGATTAATCGCATTCGGGGCCTGGGTACCAGGGTTTGGCCTCAACGGGTTCCAGTTGCTCCTCGAACGAAGTGTTTCCCAAGACTTTCAGGTACTCGACCAGTGCCCAACGTTCATGGGGCTGTAATGCTCGACCGATCACGCCGTCCTGACGGCAACCTGCGCGGAACTCATGGCCTCGGTTACCGTTACCCGTAATCGAAGTGTCGAAGAGAAAACCACCGGGAAACTCTGCATTTTCGAAGCCGACCTGCTTCGGGTTGAACTCGAAGTTGCCGACCCAGAATTGGCTCTGACGCTCGGATAGCGGAGAGAGCAGTTGGAATAGGGTGGGAACCGAGCCGTTGTGCAGGAAGGGTGGGGTGGCCCAGATTCCATCCAGCGGGCGGGCTTTATAGCCGCGCTTTTCCTGAACGCCGATAGGTAGGCCAAAACCGTCCATACGCGCACGTTCATCCGCTGGAATACCCGCATCCTGGTAGGCACGGTTTGCTACATAGGCAGTGATATAGGCCAGACCCTTGGCGCTGGAAATATTCTGTAGATCCAACTCCCTCTGTGTCGCGCCATAAAGGCGAACGTCCAGTTTGTTCAGTTCGGCCTTTGTCCACCCTAATTTGCTGATATCGAAGCGGTGATCGGCGATATTGTCGGCTGCTGTAGGGTCGGTGCCGACAATGCTGGTGGGCACTATGCGCATGCGCCATTCGGGGTCGCGTGCGGGGGCGAACCTCCGGTCGAGGGGCTTGGGGTCAGGCGCGTGGCAGTATGCGCAGTTCTCGTGGAACAGGGCGCGACCTTGGCTAGCCAGCTGAATATCTATTTTGCCCAGCACGGCCTCGGGCCAAGCCGGCGGTTCGAGACGTTTCAGCGTTTCTTCGAGGGTGAACAAGTCTCGTAGACGAACACCGGAAGCATAGCGTTCGGCCTCGGCAACGGGGCGACCATCGGTTTGCAGTAGATGCAGCGGAGCGCCTACGCCAAGGGCTTCGCCGATATTGCGCGCCATGGGTTGCATGGCTGAGCCATTCCATTGCACCCAATCGAACTTCCAGATATCCCAGACGTGCGGATAACTGACCGGCGCATTAGCGATGCGGTAGTTTTTCGCATCTATAGCATCGCCGAATACGGTATTGGTAATGCGCCCGAAAGCATCGGTGCGGCCGGGGCCTTCCTCGGTTGGATAGAGGCCGCGGTGCCAATCGTTGAATGCGGTACCTAGCAGGCGGTCGAGCACTACTTTGAAGTCTCTGCGAAGCTGCGCGCGACCTTCCTCATAGCGCTCGCCTAACACCTCTTTAGCGAAGCGCCTGAACTTGAACGGGTTGTAATAAGTGAATGCCATGCTCATGCCCAGCGCCTGACCAAAGCTGCCGCCCTTCACCGTGGGTACCGTCGAGGCGAGGGAATGCAGAGCGGCGCCGCCGTCAATACGTATCGCTTGGCCTTTGTAGCGCAGCTGACCGGTGTGACAAGCAGCGCAACTTATATCCAGGTAGTCGAGTCCTGTCTCGCTGTCTTCGTGACGGGTGAAGCCAACGGGCAGGTTTGCTGGATTGAGCGCAGTAGCTTGTTGTTGCGGGTCGATTAGAAAGCCGAAGCGTGCCAGGTAAGCCGGATCGGTGAATTTGCTTGAGTCAAGTGGCATTTCCAGGGCGCTGAACCATGCATAGCGCAAGCCTTTAACCTGAGTGCCCTGGGGGGTGTAGTAGAAAGTCTGACGATCTTCGGCGCTCCACTGGTCGAGGTAATGGAGTTTTTCCGGTTGTTGGTAGGCGGGAAGATTTGGGTAGGCCACGAAATACAAGGCTACGCCCAATCCGATAGCCATCATTAGCAGAAGCCCGTAAAAGGCACGGCGTAGCGTAAGCATCAGGTACTTCCCTGTGGCGTTTTATTATTTGTCTGCATTTATGCCAAGCAGATTGTGTAATGGCAAGCTGCCAGTTGAATTTGTACTCGAAAACCGGATGTTTCGATGCAATAGTTTGCGCGCCGGACACGAGTCGGTGTAGATGCACTGGGCACCTCATCGGAATAAGGAGTTAGAAATGCATCCTTTCGACGCTGAAAAACCGCCTGCGCTGGCCATTCTGTTGGGTTACGCGGGGCTAACGCCTTTTGTCGGCGGCGCTTTGGGTGTTTGGATCATCCCGCTGGGGTGGCGAGAGTTCGTCTTATCGGCGCTGTTGGACTATGCCGCAGTGATTTTGGCTTTTATGGGGGCCATTCACTGGGGGCTGGCGATGCGTGCCGAGGAAAGGGACGAGCGCGCACAAATACAGCTAGGGTTGTCGGTCATTCCTCCCATGCTTGGTTGGCTGGCGATTGCTGGAGGCATGCCGACCGGCATGGCGTTGCCAATTCTTTTTCTGGCCTTTGTGGGCCTGTATCTCGCCGATTTACGAGCGGTGCGTCTGGGCTTGGCGCCACGTTGGTATGCCAGGTTACGCACCCCATTAACCCTGGTGGTGGTCTTGAGCCTGCTGCTGGCGTGGACCAGTGTGATGGTCGAATAGACCAGTTATCCTGCCTGGAGCCTAGAAGATCATTTCAACGGCCTGCTAGCAGTTCAGGCTATCGGCTTGGCGATACAGCAGCAGCAGCTTGTGAGTGATGCTTTGTTGAATATCGTCGCGCTCGAAGCTGGAGAGGCGGGTGAGGCTGCTTACTTGCAATCGATGCAGATGAATGTAGGGCATCTGTTGATCGAATTCGCGCAGGTCGCCTTTCATCATTATCGGCAGGAAAACGTCACCGGCTTTTTTCTGGCTGCTGATGATTTGCGCCAGCGCCGCTTTGAACGGCATGGTTTTCGGCCCAGGGCCGCCGCTCTTGAGTTGCGTGGTCAGCAGCAGACCGGGCTTGCCCAGGACTGCGCCGGGGAGCACGCAAAGCCCGGTTTTGCGTATGGCCTGCACGTCGATGCCGTGAAGAGTGTCATGGAAGGCATAAGGATTCGGCAACACCACCATCTTGCGTCCCATGTCGCTGGGGAAGTGCAGGTTGTAGTTGGTATACAGCTGGCGAACGGATTCGGAATAGACGCACAGGCGATTCTCGAACAGCTTGATAAACCGCTCCGCCAGTTCGCGTCTGGCCATGTTATCCATGTCCCAGATCAGATCCTGGTTTTGCGGTTTAGTGAGATCGACTTCTTGGTGTTCCATGGTACTCATGCTTTTCCTTAGACGCGAAACTGGCCTAATAACCGGTTGAGCTGATCCGCCAATTGGCCCAGGCGCTGACCAGCGGCACTGGATTGCTCGGCGGCCAAGGCATTGTTATGGGCCAGGCCGGCCGCCTGAGTAACATTCTGGTTGATATCTTCGACTACGTGAGCCTGTTGTAGGGTGGCACTTGCAATTGAAGCATTCAAGCTTGTTAAGTTGCGTAGCGATTGAGCTATCTGGGTCAGACTCTCGCCGGCCTGGCTGGCTTGCTCGACAGTCAGTTGCGAAGCGCTGCTGCTCTCGTTGATGACTTTGACCGCCGCCTCGGAGTGGCCCTGCAGGCGCTCGATCATACCTTGGATTTCTGCAGTCGACTGCTGTGTTCGTTGGGCTAGCAGGCGCACTTCGTCGGCCACTACGGCAAAACCGCGGCCCTGTTCGCCTGCACGCGCCGCTTCGATCGCTGCGTTCAACGCGAGCAAATTGGTTTGCTCGGCAATCGAGCGAATGACCTCCAGAACGCTGCCGATTTGCGTGCTTTCCCGTGCCAGGGTCTGAATCACTTCGACTGCTTGTTCGATGGTGCCCGACAGTTGGCTGATCTGGCGCAGGCTGGCATCAATATTACGTTGGCCTTGGGCGGCCTGGGCTTCGGCGGTGTGAACTTCGGTGGAAGCATGTTCTGCGTTTTTGGCGACGTCTTGCACGCCGTAAGTAACCTCGTTGATTGCCGTCGCCACCATTTCCATCTGTTGTGATTGCTGTTGGCTGTATTGCTGGGCTTCGCCTGCAAGCGATCCCAGTGAGCGTGCCGCCTGATCCAGCGTGCCGGCGGATTCGAGCGATTGCTGAATGACATGCCGTAGTTTTTCGGTGAACGCATTGAAATGCTTTGCCAGACTGGCGAGTTCATCGCCGCCGGCGGTGTCCAGGCGGCAGGTCAAATCGCCATCGCCGCTGGCGATACTGGCCATGGCATCGACTGATGCTTGCAGGGGGATGGTGATGCTACGAGCGATCACGGTAACCAGCACGGCCATCAACACGACTATGACAAGGCCTATCGCCAGGGCGCGCATAACTTGGGTCTGAAATTCCTGTTTAACGTCATCTGTATAGACCCCGGAGCCGATGATCCAACCCCAGGGCTGGAATAGCTCGATATAAGACACCTTAGAAACTGGCTCGCTGGAACCAGGTACGGGCCAACGATAGTTGACCTGACCGGCGCCTTTATCTTTGCTGATCCGCACCATTTCGTTGAATAGTTCTTTGCCATCCGGATCTTTAAAGCCTGAGAGGTTCTGGCCTTCGAGTTTGGGGTTGATCGGATGCATGATCATCACGGGGGTCTGATCATTGATCCAGAAGTACTCCTTGCCGTCGTAGCGCAGGCTGCGGACCATTTCCTTTGCCTGAGCCTGGGCCTCCTCGCGGCTGAGCGTGCCGGCGGTCTCCAGGCTGTGGTAGTGCTTGAGAATGCCGGCGGCGCTTTGTACGACGTGGCGGGTTTTTTCGCCTTTCGCAGCAAACAAATCTTCATGAACCTGCTGCAACATGATTGTGCCGAAGCTCGCTAGCATCAGCACGGCGACACCGAGTATCAGCAACAGGCGGCGACTGATGGCGAGGTTACGTAGGCTGTTCATCAATAGGTGCCCCATTTTTATTAGCGATATTTAGGGTTGGCATTGAATGAAGGTATTTCTGCAGTTCCAGTAGCTCATCAATGCAGCTAAGCTTTGCAGCGTTTAGCGGTTGCGATAGACCTTTTCAGGTATGCGATAACGATAAGCCTCATGAGTGTTTCGGCATCCGCGTCGCAATCCTGAGGACATTCGACTTTCCACCCGTCTGGAACCCTGGGCTCGCCTCGAAACGACGAGCCACCGGCAATATTTCCCTTTCCAATAGAGTAGTAGCTCGCGCGGTTGGCGCCGCGCGTTATAGGAGCATTGATGGATTTTTGGCTAGCCATGCAAGCTCTGATTCTGGGCGTTGTTGAGGGCGTTACCGAGTTTTTACCGATTTCAAGTACAGGGCATCAGATCATCGTCGCCGACCTCATTGGTTTTGGCGGCGAGCGGGCGATGGCCTTCAATATCATCATTCAATTGGGCGCTATCTTGGCGGTGGTCTGGGAGTACCGCGGCAAGATTCTGCAGATGCTCTTGGGGCTTGGCAGTGATCGGCAGGCTCAGCGCTTTAGCGGTAACCTGCTGATCGCTTTTATGCCGGCGGTAGTTCTCGGGGTGATTTTTGCCGATGCCATTCATCGTTACCTGTTCAACCCGATTACCGTGGCAGCCGCGTTGGTGGTTGGTGGGGTAGTCATGCTCTGGGCGGAGCAGCGCAAACACAGCGTTCACGCCGAGACCGTAGATGAGATGCGCTGGAGCGATGCCTTGAAAATAGGCTTTGCCCAGTGCCTGGCGATGATTCCGGGCACATCGCGCTCCGGCGCCACCATTATCGGCGGCTTGCTGTTCGGCTTGTCGCGTAAGGCGGCCACGGAGTTTTCCTTCTTTCTGGCAATGCCGACGATGGTCGGGGCGGCGGTTTATTCCGGATATAAGTACCGGGAGATGTTCCAGCCAGCGGACTTGCCGGTATTCGCCATCGGCTTCGTTGCCTCGTTCATATTTGCCATGATCGCCGTGCGTGCGTTGCTGAAATTCATTGGTAACCACAGTTATGCGGTGTTCGCCTGGTACCGCATTGGCTTCGGTCTGTTGATCCTGGCAACTTGGCAATTCGATCTGATCGATTGGAGCAGCGCGCAGATCTGAAGCGCTATTCATGGCGTAGATCATGCTGCTCTTCGACTGAGTCTTTGGCACAGTGGGTTTATCCAAGGAGAATCCCCATGAGTGGCCTCGATCACCAGTTGCTCGACGTGAACGGTATTACCCTGAGCCTCTACAGCGCCGGTGCCGAAGACGCCCGGCCGTTATGGCTGCTGCACGGCTTTCCCGAGTGTTGGCATTCCTGGCGCAAGCAGATTGAGCCGCTGGCCGCGGCCGGTTATCGCATATTTGTTCCGGAGATGCGTGGGTATGGACAAAGCAGTGCACCGCGTGAACCGGCCGCCTATGACCTGATTACCCTGTGCGATGACATCCGCAGTGCTATGGATGCTCTGGGCCAGGACCAAGCCTGTGTAATTGGTCACGATTGGGGTGCACCCATTGCCTGGCATTTGGCTCTACTGGAGCCGCAACGCGTGCGTGCCGTGGTGGGGATGGCTGTGCCCTTTGCCGGTCGGCCCAAACAGCCGGCAATCGATATTATCCGGCAGCTATATGCCGATCGTTTCCATTACATTCTGCATTTTCAGCAGCCAGGCGTGGCTGAGCGGGAGATGGATGCCGACATCGCCCGAACCTTGCGCATGATGATGCACAACACCTCGGCGGCCGTGCCCAAAGACTTTTTCCTGCAGGAGAAACCAGCGGGCGCCGGCTTGTTCGACGGCATGCAGGACCCTGTTGAGTTGCCCGATTGGTGCGATCCAGAGGCATTTAGCGAATACCAACGGACCTTTGCCGGGCGTGGCTTCTATGGCGCACTCAACTGGTATCGCAACTTCGAGCGCAGTTGGCAGCGCACCGAGGCCTTGGCCGGTCAGCGGATCGAACAGCCAGCCATGTTCCTGCTTGGCGATAAGGATCCGGTAGGCACCCTGGAGGCCTACACCCTCAAACAGATGCCGAAGCTCGTGCCGAACCTGCAGCAGCATGTGCTCGAGGATTGCGGGCATTGGATTCAGAACGAGCAAGCCGAGCGGGTCAATCAGCTGTTGCTGGCATTCCTGCGCCTTCATTACCGCGCCTGAACCGCTAGAATGCGTGCTTTGCATGAAGGTGGACGGGCATGGAGCGGCGCGGGGTACTACGAAGCTGGAGCGACGACAAAGGCTTTGGCTTTATCCAGCCCGAACAAGGTGGTGCAGCGCTGTTCGCACATGTTTCGGCCATGCACGGTGAGCGCCGCCCGGTTGCCGGCGATCAGGTCCTGTACGTTGCTGGCAAGGATTCGCAAGGTCGCGCGTGCGCCGAACATATTCGTTTGGCCGGGGCGCTTACGCTCGATCGGCCTACCATCCGCCGCAAGCCCCAAGCGCAAGGCCCGTCGACTGCCGCGGTGAAAAAGAAGCCCAAGGCCGCGGCGTCAAAGAACAAGCCCTCCGCTGGCGGCCCCATACAACACCTTGGATGGAAACTGCTGGCCTTGACGGCACTCTGCTGTTTGCCGCTACTGGGCGCGCTGCAGTTATTGCTTCAAGCGGGATTCGTCTGGGTATTGGTGGCCTATCCGCTGGCCAGTCTGATTAGCTTCACCCAATACTGGCAGGACAAGGCGAATGCCCAGCGCGGGCGCTGGCGAACCTCGGAAAAAGCCCTGCACCTGATCGAGCTGCTCGGCGGTTGGCCTGGCGCTCTGGTGGCGCAGCAGTGCTTTCGCCATAAGACCCGCAAACTGTCCTATCAACTGGTGTTCTGGGCGATTGTCGCCGCGCACCAGGCTGTATTGGTTGACTGGTTGTTGCTAGATGGCGCTTTTCTCGGCGACCTACTGCCTCTATAAGCTGAGTCAAACCGGCTGTTCCCACTCCTTGAACGCCTGGTCGATGTGTTCGATCCACGCGCGTACGGCCGGCAGCATGCCGCGCCTATGGGTATACACCGCTTGCAGATGACCCGGTGGCAGCGTCCAGTCCGGCAGCAGGCGAACCAGGCGTCCGTCGAGCAACTCCTCGTGACAGTAAGGCGCGGGCAGCATGCTGAAGCCCAGCCCGGCCAAAGCGGCGCGTTTGCGTACGGCGAAATCCTCGATTGCCAGGCGCGGTTCCAGAATGGCTTCGCGCAGCTGTCCGCTGCTGTCCTGAAAGCGCAGGTGAATCTTCCGGTCGGCTTCCAGGGCCCCCATCGCCGGTAACTTGTGCAGATCGTCGAGGGTTTTGATAACGAGCCCCTGGAGCAGAGCAGGGGCCGCCACCAGATAGGCCTGAGCCGGCAGCAGTCGACGACTGATCAGGCTAGGGTCTTCGTCTTCGGCACTGCGCACGCGCAAGGCCACATCGATACCCTCATTGAGCAGGTCCACACGCCGGTTGGTCTGGATCAATTCCAGTTGCACCTTGGGGTAGGCTGCGAGAAAGCTGAGCACCACTTCCGCGAGCAGGGCGATGCCTCCCGGCGCGCTCACGCGCAGACGCCCGCGTGGCTCGCTGGTCAGGCTGGCGACGGTTTCTTCGGCCTGTTCGGCTTCCAGCAGCATGGCCTGGCAATGGCGCAGGTAGCGCTCGCCGATATCGGTGAGCGCCAGTTTGCGTGTGGTGCGTTGTAGCAGGCGCGCACCGAGGCGGTTTTCCAGCTCGGCGATGCGCCGCGACAGGCGTGACTTGGGGATCCCGAGCAGACGGCCAGCCGCCGCGAAGCCGCCGGCTTCCACCACTTTGGCGAAGTAGAACAGGTCGTTGAGATCGTGCATGGTTTTATCGTCCTATGAATGGGACGAACTATCGCATTTGTGCTGACTAATCGGCTATTGAATTCATGGGTAGCATCTCCAGCATCTTGATTGCCCTTATCCCGGAGACCGCTATGAACCTATTGCACCTCGATTCCAGCATCCTTGGCGATTCGTCCGCCTCCCGCCAACTCAGCCGCGCCCTGGTCGATGCCTGGCAAGCCGCCTCGCCCGAGATCAAGGTGAGCTACCGCGACCTGGCCAGCGATGCGTTGAGCCACCTGTCCGCCGCCAGTCTGGTCGCCGGCGGTACGCCTGCAGAATTGCGTGATGCGGTGCAAAAGCACGAAGTCGAGCTGGCCGAAGCGACCCTCAATCAATTCCTCGCGGCCGATGCCATCGTCATAGGCGCGCCTATGTACAACTTCACCATCCCGACCCAGCTCAAGGCCTGGATCGACCGTATCGCCGTCGCCGGCAAGACCTTCGCCTACGACGAAAACGGTCCGAAAGGCCTGGCCGGTGGCAAGAAAGTGGTGATCGTCTCCACCGCTGGCGGCATTCATGCTGGTCAGGTCAGCGGCCAGGCCCACGAGGCTTATCTGGAGTTGGTGCTGCGCTTCCTCGGTATCAGCGATATCGAGATCGTCCGTGCCGAAGGCCTGGCCTATGGCGAAGAGCCGCGCGCCAATGCCATCAAAGGTGCCCAAGCGCAGATCGACGAGTTGTTCGCCGCGGCCTGATTGCACACCGCCACAAAAAACAAAGCCCGCTGAGTGAGCGGGCTTTTTTCGTTGCGCGGTTATGCTTTAGACAATAACGCCCTGGCTGCGCAGGTAGTCGTCATAGGTACCGCTGAAGTCGGTGATGCCGTTGGCCGACAGCTCGATGATGCGGGTGGCCAGGGAACCGACGAACTCGCGGTCATGGCTGACGAAGATCAGCGTGCCCGGGTAGTTCTCCAGCGCCAGGTTGAGCGACTCGATGGACTCCATGTCCAGGTGGTTGGTCGGTTCGTCCATCACCAGCACGTTGGGTTTTTGCACGATCAGCTTGCCGAACAGCATGCGGCCTTGCTCACCACCGGAGATGACCTTGACCGACTTGAGAATTTCGTCGTTGGAAAACAGCATGCGGCCGAGGGTGCCGCGCACCATCTGCTCGCCCTGGGTCCACTGGCTCATCCAGTCGAACAGGGTGACGTCGTCTTCGAAGTCGTGGGCGTGGTCCTGGGCGTAGTAGCCCAGCTCGGCGCTATCGGTCCATTTAACGCTACCGGCATCCGGTGTCAGTTCGCCGACCAAGGTGCGCAGCAGGGTGGTCTTGCCGATACCGTTGGGGCCGATGATCGCGACGCGCTCGCCGGCTTCAACCTGGAAGCTGAAGT
>CAMPJN010000079.1 GCA_946886875.1 uncultured Pseudomonas sp. | reverse complement strand
GCGCTGGCGCAGCAGGTTGGCCAGGGCGCGGATCACGTTGTCGCCGGCGGCGTGGCCGAAGTTGTCGTTGACCTTCTTGAAGAAGTCGATATCCAGCATCGCCACGCTGGCCGGTTTGCCGCTGCGCAGGGCACGCTCCAGCTCGATGCTGACTTGCTCCTTGATATCGCCATGCTTGAGCAGGCCGGTGAGGCTGTCCCGCGACAGCGCATCGCTGAGCAGGCGCGCGCGCTGGGCGCGGGAAAATACTGTGGTGACCAGGGCATTGTCGGAAATCGGTTTGGTGACGAAGTCGTCGCCGGCCTTGATCAGCGCGCTCATCTGCTGCGCGATGCCGGTTTCCGCCGACAGGTAGATGATCGGCACCCGCAGCCATTCGTCGTTGAAGCGGATGATCTGCGCCAGCTCCGGGCCGGTGCAGTCCGGCATATTGACATCGAGCAGCACCACCTCGGGGTTGAAGCTGCGCATGCGGGCGAAAATCTGCGCCGGGTCGTGGAGCATCTCCACGTGCATCTTGGCGCCGCGCAGGATCAGGCTGTAGCGGCAGGCCAGTTCGTGGTCATCGTCGATGATCAGTACCCGGTACGGCTCGCCTTGCTGTTGAGCGAAGCAGCGCTCCAGGCGGTTTTCCAGTTGCGGAATATCCACCGGTTTGACGAAGTAGCCCAGGGCGCCGACGCGTACGGCCTGCAGTTGTGTGGCGAAGTCGTCATGGGTGGTGATCACCAGCAGCGGCAGCGGCTGCTGCAAATGCTTTTGCAGCGCGGCGGCGTAGTCGAGCCCGGTCTGGCCTTCATCGGGCAGGTTGACGTCGACGATCAGCGCATCGGGGCGCTGGCGCTGCAGCGCCGCATCGAGGTCGGCGATACGGCTGAAATGCTCGGCGTGGTAGCCGAAGTTATTCAGCGTCAGGCGCATGTTTTCGCCAATCGCCAGCTGGTCTTCGAGGATGTAGATACGTCGCGCGCTGGCGCTGGGTATCACCGCTTTGAGTGGCGGCGTGGCCAGCGCCTGCTCTGGCGCCGCTTCGGCGTCGATCGGCAGCCGCGCTAGTTGCTCCAGGCCATGGCAGAAATCCGCCAGGCTCAGTTGTCCCTGTTGCAGCGCTTGCAGCCATTGATCGGCCTGTTGTTCCAGTTCGCGAGCGCGCAGGCCGAGCGGGCCGAAACCGAAGGTGCCGGCCGCCCCGGCGAGTTTGTGCAGTTGTTCGCGCAGGTTGTACAAATGTTGCAGCTGCTCGGCCGGCTCGCCACTGTGCAACAGCAACTGGGCGTTGTGCGCCAGCTGCGGCAGCTCCTGGCGCAGGCGCACGGCGAAGTCTGCGCTGAGCTGGTGCAGATGCTTTTGCAGTTCTTCGCCGATGGGGCTGCCATCACTCATGCATGCGGCTCCAGATTTGCCGAACTTGAGCCGCCAGCTGCATAGGGTCGAAGGGTTTGATGATCACGTCTTGGGCGCCCAGCGCCCGATAATGGGCGACTTCCGCCGGTTGCACCTTGGCGGTCATAAAGGCCACCGGGATTTGCCCGATATCCACCAGTTGTTTGATCTTCTCCAGGGTCTGCGGGCCGTCCATATCCGGCATCATCACGTCCAGCAGAATGAAATCCGGGGCGAAACCCTGAATCTGATCGAGCGCTTCCTGACCCGAAGCGCAGCTGAGAACGCGAAAACCACCCACCACTTCCAGGGCCACCTTGGCCACTGCTTGAATCGAAAGGTCGTCCTCCACATGCAGGATGCGGGTCAGTTCGGGCATAAGGTGTCCCTGGGGAAAGATGAGGGGCTCAAGAAGTTGCTCCTGGATCTAGGGTAGTCAGCTCGAACCAGAATGTCGCGCCCTGACCGTCAATCGAGTCGAAGCCGATGCTGCCGTCCATGCGCTCGATGATTTCCTTGCTGATCGCCAGGCCCAGGCCGGTGCCGCCTTTCTGCCGGGTATCGGTGGCGTCGGCCTGGGAGAACTTGCTGAAAATTCGCGATTGGAAAGCTTCCGGCACGCCGTCGCCATGGTCGCGCACGCTGACGCGGACGCGCTCCTCGTGCACTCGCACGGAAATCTCCACGTCCCCGCCGGGCGGCGAGAACTTCGCCGCATTCGACAGCAGGTTGGCCAGCACCTGGGCCAGGCGCTGGCGGTCGACCAGCACCGACACGGCAGCGGCTTGCGGCTGCAGCAGCAGGCGCACCTGGTGTTCGCTGGCGTAAGGCTGGTTCTGCTCGATGGCCTGTTCGACCAGGGGCAGCAGCGCCTCGGGGCGTAGCTCGAAGACCATCTTGCCGGCCACCAGTTTTTCCATATCGAGCAGGTCGTTGATCAACAGATTGAGGCGCTGGCTGTTGTCCTGGGCGATCTGCAGCATCTTGCGCATGGCGGCGGGGGCCTCGCCCAGGGCGCCGCCGTTGATCAAGCCGAGGGAGCCGGCGATGGCGGTCAGCGGGGTGCGCAGTTCGTGGCTGACGGTGGAGACGAATTCGTTCTTCATCCGTTCGATACGCTTACGCTCGTCAATATCACGGATCACCGCGATAAAGCGCTGTTCGCCCTGGTGGCTGATCTGCGATACCGCCAGTTCCATGGCGAAGGTAGTACCGTTACTGCGCAGCCCTTCGAGCTCGCGCACATTGCCGATGATGGTCGAGGACGCGCCGCCCAGATACCGCGCCAGGTAGCCGTCATGGGCTGAACGATTGGGCTCGGGCATCAGCAGGCTGACATTGCGCCCGGCCACTTCGGCGTGGCTGTAGCCGAACAGCAGCTCGGCGGCACGGTTGAAGGTTTCGATGCGGCCTTGTTTGTCGATGGTGATGATGGCATCGAGGATATTGTCGAGCACAGTGCGCAAATAGTGTTCGCGCTCGCGAATCGCGGTTTCCGCGGCGATGCGTTCGCTGAAGTCCTGAACCTGGGCGATGAAATGCAAGGGATTGCCGGCGTTGTCGCGCAGCAGCGATACGCTGAGCAGCACCCAGATCACCCGACCGAGTTTGTCGAGGAAGCGCTTTTCGATCTGATAGCCGCTGATGCGTCCGGCCAACAGGGCGGCGAGGTTGTCCAGATCGGCTTCCAGATCGTCGGCGTGGGTGATCTTCTGGAAGTTGATTTGCAGCAGCTCATAGCGGCTGTAGCCGAGCATGCGGCAGAGTTCGTCGTTGACTTCCTGCCAACGGCCTTCGGGGCTGATCAGCGCCATGCCCTGGGGCGCGGTGTTGAAGGCGTTGCTGAACAATTCCTGACTGAGCCTGAGCTCGTCCTCGAACTGCTTGCGCTCGCTGATATCCCAGATAAAGCCGTCCAGCCACAACAGTTGACCTTGGCTGTCATATTCGCCGCGGCCTTTTTCGCGCACCCATACGCTGTGACCGGCGGCGTGGATAAGGCGGTAGGTCAGCTCGAAGCTTTCATGCTTGGCCAGCTGCTCCTGGGTTTTGTAGGTGATGGCCAGGTCGTTAGGATGGATGATGCTGGCGTAGCTGCGGACCTGGTTATTGATGAAATCGCTGGCCGGGTAGCCGGTCAGCGAGGCGATCTCGGCGCTGATATAGACCATGCTCCAGTCGAGGTCGTTGCGGCAGCGATAGACCACCCCAGGCAGATTGGCGACCATGCCGCGGAAGCGACTCTCGCTGCGTTGCAGGGCGCGGGTGGCTTGGTGCAGCTCGCTGATATCGCTGGCGATGCCCAGGTAACCGTTGATTGCGCCGGCATGGTCGCGGATCGCGTTGACCGTCAGGTTGACCGTGCGCTGCTCGCCATCCTTGCGCACATAGGTCCATTGGCGGGTTTCCTGTTCGCCGTTGCGTGGGTTGTGCACCAGCACGTCGAAGCCGACGCAGGCCTCGCCGCTCAGCGCCTCGAGTACGGCACCGCGAGCCTGCAATTCCGCCGGCAGGTGGAATACCGCGGGGCTGCAGCGGCCGAGCAGTTCGTTGGCCGAGTAGCCGAGCAGCCGCTCCGCGCCTGAGTTGAACAGGCTGATCAGGCCTTCGGCGTCGGTGACTATGATCGACACCCCGGTGGCCGCATCCAGCACTGCCTGGAGGAAAATCCGCGCCTGGCGAATCTCTTCTTCCTGGTGCTTGGTATCGCTGATATCGGTGTGGGTGCCGTACATCAGCAGTGGCCGACCATCAGCGCTGCGGCTTTCCAGGTGCCCGCGATCGTGTATCCAGACCCAGTGGCCGAGCTTGTGGCGTATCCGCAGTTGGCAGTCGTAGTAAGCCAACTGGCCACGGAAGTGGCGCTTGATCAGGGTTTTGGCGGTACGCAGATCCTGCGGGTGGATCATCGCCATCCAGGTGCGCATGTCGATGGGTTGCAGTTCTTCCAGGCTATAGCCGGTAATTTCGGCCCAGCGCTGGTTGAAACGGATGACGCCGGTGGCGACGTTCCATTCCCAGGTGCCGACGTGGGTACCTTCGATGATGCTGGACAGGCGTTGGCGTTGCGACTTGAGCTCGGCTTCGGCTTCGGCTTGCTCGGTGATGTCCTGCAGGGTGCCGACCAGGCGCGTCATCTGCCCTTGTTCGTTGGCCTGCAGACGCGCCCGGGCATGCACCCAACGCACTGCGCCATCGCTACGCAGAATGCGGTGGGTGACATCGTAGACGCCACCCTCGCGCACGCGCTTTTCGCTGGCCTCGACCAGCGCCAGGTCGTCGGGATGCACGGTTTGTTTGAAGCGCTCGACGCTGGGAGTGAACTGCTGCGGGTCGTAGCCGAAGATTTCGCACAGGGTCGCCGACCAGAATTGTTCGCCGGTTTCGCTATTGGTCTCCCAGTGGCCGAGGTGGGCGATCTGTTGCGCTTCGTCGAGGCGTTCGAGCAGGACTTGGCGGGCCTGTTCCTGTTGCTGGCGCTCCAGGGTGGCGCCAACCCAGCGGGCGAACAGCCGAAGGAACTCGTAATCCGCCTCGTCGAAAGCTTGGCTGCGCGCTTCGGCGGCGGAGAAGCTCAGAGTGCCGAAGCGTTGCCCGCCGACCCAGACGGTGATGCCTATGTAGGTCTCCAGGGCGAACAGCGCATAGCAGGGGTGGCGGGCATGTTCGCCCATGGCCATATGGTCGATGGCCAGCACCTCATCGCTGCGCAGGGTGAGGCTGCAGTAGGTGTCGCCGAGAGCGAACCGCTGGCCATCGCTGAGGCCATGGGGCGACACCTGCACCAGCACCCGATAATCGTTGCCTTCGATCTGACTGATAATCGCCGTCGGCAGCTGGTAGAACTTGGCGCCCAATTGCAGCGCTTGGCGCAATTGCTCCTGGCTGCTCAGTTTGGGCAGCGCGGCGATTTCGTTGAGCGCGCGTAGCGCCGCTTCCAGGCGTTGCTGGCGGGATTGCGCCTGCTGGCTGAGGGTGTCGCGGCGCAGCGCGACTATCAACTGGCCGAGGGTGGAGAGCAGCGGTTGCAGCTGTTCGATAAGCGCTGGCGCATAGCCGTCGGCGCAGTTGGCCAGGCCGAGCATGCCGACCAGCTCGCCATGGGCGTGGATCGGCAACCCGGCGAAGGCCTGCAAAGGTGGATGTCCGGGCGGCAGACCGGCGCTATGAGGGTCGTTCGCCGGATCGTTAGTGAGCAAGGCTTCGCCGCTGCGCAACACCTGGCCGAACAGGCTGTCGAGGTTGTGAAATTCCATGCCGGCCTGGTTTTGTTCGGCAAAAAAGCGATTGCTGGTCGCATCCCAGGCGATGTCGCTGATCGCATAGGTGCGCAGATAGGGCGCGCCTTGCTCGTCGTGCAGCACTTCGCCGATAAAGCCGAACTGGCTGGCGGTCAGTTCGAGAATGCGTTTGAGCAGGGCATCGAAGGCGATGCGCTGGTTCTGCGCATTGATATAGGCCGCTTGAGCGGCGGCGATAAGCGCCAGCAATTGTCGCGACTGCTCGCTTTGCCGGTGTTTCTCCTCCAAGGCGATATGGTGCTGGCGCATCAGCAACTGGCTGCTGTGCCGGGTTGCCAGTAACAACAGTACCAACAAGGATTCCGCGCCGAGCCAGGCCAACAACCATTTGCCCACCAGCCAGCGCTGGTCGCGCTGGTGGCGAAAGTACAGGTCGCTGATGTCGCGCCAGGTCAAGGCAACGGCTGCTGGTCCGGGCACGCTGGCGCCCGACGCTTGGTAACTCGGCAGCACTATCTGGTTGAGGAGAAAGGTCCGCCCCTGGTCCTCGAGCAGCTTGAGGGTGCTGCCTTCTTCGGGATCGGGCAACAGATGGCGGGCGTGCCAGTTCTGAATCTGTGGCCGCGAATAGGATTCCAGATACCAGCTTGGAATGTCGTTGCGCAAACCGCGCAGCTGCTCGCCGCCGATCTTCGGGTGCTGTATGCCGCGCTTGAGGCGCAGGGCGATCC
Organism: uncultured Pseudomonas sp.; assembly: GCA_946886875.1. Next base: position 6,038 of record CAMPJN010000079.1, on the reverse strand, counting down.
CGGCATCCAGTTCGCGATCGAGTTGTTGCAGGTTCTGGTGGATGTCAACTTGGACGTCGATCGCGCCTATGCCGAGCGAACTGTCGGCATCCGCGCCCTCCACCTGCAGCGGAGCGATCGCATGCATGGCCAGGCTCGTGGCGACCAGGCCGGCTTTGCTCTGTTGCGTTTGCAGGGCATCGAGCAGCATGGAGTGTTGCGCGCTCGGCCGGTCGCCGTACCATTCCGGTTGATGCACTCGCAGCAACACTTCGGCGCTCGGCGCCAGGTACACATAGAGGTCGAACGGGTGGCTGTTCTGCAGGGCGCGCCAGCGCACGGCCAGGCGGGTGAACAGCTGATTGCGGATCGCCGCCAGGGCCTGCTGGTCTTCGCTGCCACTGGTTTGCAGGGCATGGGCCTGGCGCACCAGTTCGACCACCCAGGCATCGGCGGCGATGGTTTGCGCGAGCAATTGCGCCTGGTCCTGCAGACCGAATTGAGCGCTCTGCAGGGCCAGTTGCTGCAACTCATGCTGTTTGGCGATTTGCAGTTGCCAGAGGGTCTCGCGCTCGTTCAAGGCAAAGCCGCCGAGGGCGGCGAAGAACAATGCCAGGGCCAGGCTGCCGAGCCCGACCAACCAGCGGATTGCGGCGTTATTCTGCCCGTTAATCATCAAGTATTTACGCAACTCGGTTGTGGGTTGGCGACGGACTCTGTGGCGGGTTGCGGGCGTCCGAACAGGTAGCCCTGGCCGAAGTCGCAACCTTGTTCGCGTAAAAATGTCAGTTGGCCCGGCTCTTCGATACCCTCGGCGAGCACTTTGAGGTTGAGGCTATGGCCCAGGGCGATCACCGCCCGGGTAATAGCCGCATCGTCGTTGTCGTGAGGCAGGCCGCGAACGAAGCTCTGATCCAGTTTGAGCTTGTGCACCGGCAGGCGCTTGAGCCGTGCCAGCGAACTATAGCCGGTACCGAAGTCATCGATGGCCAGGCGGATGCCCAGATCGCGCAAACGGCCGAGCAGCAGCAAGGCCGCATCCGGGTCATCCATGACCGCGCTTTCGGTGACTTCAAGCTCCAGGCAGGCCGGGTCCAGGCCGGTATCGGCCAATACCTGGGCCACTTGTCGATCGAGCATGCCCTTGCCGAAAACCCGGCTGGAAACATTCACCGCGACGAAGCGTGGCTTCTGCGGCTGCTGTTGCCAGAGCACCATCTGCCGGCAGGCCTGCTCCAGCACCCAGGTGTCGATCGCCCCGATCAAGCCGCAGTCCTCGGCGATGGGAATGAATTCCCCCGGCGCGATCAGGCCACGTTGCGGATGTTGCCAGCGTACCAGGGCTTCGGCACCGATCAGCTCGCCGCTGGCCAGGTCGTGCAACGGTTGGTAGTAAACCCGCAGTTCGTGGTTATCCAGCGCATGGTGCAGGGCGCTGATCAGCTCGATGCGCAGGCGCGCTGACTCGGTCAGTTCCTGGGTATAGAAGGCATAGCCTTCGCGGCCGTTGCTCTTGGCCTTGGACAATGCCGAGTCGGCATTGCGCAACACCTGCTCCAGGGTCACGGCGTCGCCAGGGAACAGGCTGATACCGATGCTGGCGCTCATGTAGAACTCGTGCCGGCCGAGGTTGAAGGGCGCCCCAAGGCTGTTCAGCAGTTGTTGTGCCAGGGTCGCGGCCTGGGTCGTGTTCAGACAACTCTCACAGAGCAAGCCGAACTCGTCGCCGCCCAGGCGTGCCAGGGTCATGCCATCGTTCAATTGCGTGCTCAGCCGTTCGCCGACGGCCTTGAGCAGCAGGTCGCCGATGTTATGGCCGAGACTTTCATTGATGTGCTTGAAATGATCCAGGTCGATCAGCAGCACCGCGCCTTGCTGTTCGGATTGTGCGCGCTTGAGGGCGTTCTCGACCCGCTCGGTGAACAACAGGCGGTTGGGCAGGTCGCTGAGCGGGTCGTGATGGGCGAGGTGGTCCAGCTCATTCTGCGAGCGCTTCAACGCACTGATATCGGAAAACACCGCAACGTAATGGCTGATTTCGCCTCTTTCGTCACGAATGCTGCGGATGCATTGCCACTGCGGATAGATTTCGCCGCTTTTGCGCCGGTTCCAGATTTCACCGCTCCAGGCGCCGCGGGTTTCCAGGGCATGCCACATGCGCTGGTAGAACGCGCGGTCATGGCGGCCCGAACTCAGCAGCCTGGGCTGGCGTCCGAGGATTTCCTCGGTGCTGTAGCCGGTGATATGGGTGAACGCCGGGTTGACGTGGACCACACTCAGTTCGCGGTCGGTGACCAGCACCCCGTCCTGGGTGGCATCGAATACCGCTGCAGCCTGGCGGCGGCTGTCGTCGTCGGCGCGGCGTTGGCTGATATCACTGGCGGTGCCGATAAAGCGCTCGGGGCGGCCCTGTTCGTCAAGGATCAGGCGGCCCCGCGACAGCACCCAACGGTAATCTCCGTCGCGATGGCGCATGCGGTAGGACGCCTGAAAAGGCCGCTGATCGGCATTCATCAACAGCTCGGCGGTGCTGTTCTGCTGTTGCGCCAGATCGTCCGGGTGCAGATGGCCGAGCCAGCGCTCGCGGGTATCGCCCAGCTCCGCTGCGGTCATGCCGAGCAAGGCGCCGTAGCCTTCGGAAAAAAACACCCGGTTGCTCTGCAGATGCCAATCCCACAAGCCTTCCTGGGCGCTGTCCAAGGCCAGGCAGAGGCGTGCTTCGCTGTCGCTCAAGGCCTTGCGCATGCCCGCCTGGGTGCTGCGATGGCGGCAGAGGATCAGGTACAGCAAGGCACTGGTCAGCACAACGAAGCCCAGGCCCTTGAATAGCTGCAGGTGTTCGAACTGCTCGAGGGGTAAAGCGAGGAGCGCAAGCATGCGATCGCTGAGTAATACCCATAACCCAGCCCCCAACATATAGCTCAAAGTCAGGCGCGCAGCGCCTTGGCGAATGCTCATGAAGCGTCCTGGCTCCTTGTCGTTATTCCCGGGTATCCGTCGGATAGTGCTGGCAGAGGCGCAATAGGCTTTAGTATAGATGGCCCAGCGTTCGCTACAGGGATATACGAAAGACCATCTGGCTATCCAGGTCGGCATGAGGATAATGCCCAGCGATCCAGCGTCAGCGTCATTCCTACAAGAGGCACAAGGCACCATGTGGTACAACGGATTTCTCGATTTATCGATCTGGCAATTGGTCGCGACGGTACTGGTAATGACCCACGTGACCATCGTCAGCGTGACCGTCTACCTGCATCGTTATTCTGCTCACCGTGCTTTGGAGCTGCATCCCGCGCTCAAGCACTTTTTCCGTTTCTGGCTGTGGCTGACCACGGGCCAGAACACCCGCGAGTGGACCGCGATTCACCGCAAGCACCACGCCAAATGCGAAACCGTCGATGACCCGCACAGCCCGGTGATCAAGGGGCTCGGTACCGTTCTGCGCACTGGCGCCGAACTCTATGCCGAAGAGGCGAAGAACCCGGATACCCTGCGTATCTATGGCAAGAACTGCCCGGACGATTGGATCGAGCGCAACCTCTATTCGCGCTATACCTTCGGCGGTATCGGCTTGATGGCGGTGATCGATCTGGCGCTGTTCGGCGTGCTCGGTATCACCGTTTGGGCGATCCAGATGATGTGGATTCCGGTCTGGGCCGCCGGGGTGATCAACGGCCTCGGCCATGCTGTCGGTTACCGCAACTTCGAATGCCGCGACGCCGCCACCAACCTGCTGCCCTGGGGCATCCTGATCGGCGGCGAAGAGCTGCACAACAACCATCACACCTATCCCAATTCGGCCAAGCTCTCGGTGCGCAAGTGGGAGTTCGACATGGGTTGGTTCTGGATCAAGCTGTTCAGCGCCTGTGGCCTGGCCAAGGTGCAGCGCGTGGCGCCGATCGCCCACCGCGTCGCCGGCAAGCGCAGCCTGGATATGGACACCGCCATGGCGATCCTCAACAACCGTTTCCAGATCATGGCGCAGTACCGCAAGCTGGTGATCGCCCCGCTGGTCAAGCAGGAGCTGGCGAAAGTCGATATCTCCATGCGCCACCAGTTCCACCGCGCCAAGCGTCTGCTGGCCCGTGAGCCGAGCCTGCTGCAAGACAACCAGCAGCAGCGCATCGACGCCATGCTGGCGCAGAGTCAGGCACTCAAGGTGATCTACGAGAAGCGTCTGGCGTTGCAGCAGATCTGGGTGAAGACCAGCGCCAATGGTCACGACATGCTCGAAGCCATCAAGCAATGGGTGCATGAGGCCGAGGCCAGCGGTATCCAGTCGTTGCGCGATTTTGCCGAACAGCTGAAAACCTACTCGCTGCGGCCTGCCGCCATGGCCGGATAGGCACAAAAAAGCCGCGCCAGACCCCGCTATTGCTGGGGCCTGGCGCGGCTTTTTTGTGCGTGCCGACTACTGCTTAAACGCTGAGAATCCAGTCGTAATCGACCATCAAGGGCGCGTGCTGCGAGAAGCGCGGTTGCCGCGGCATGCGTGCACTGCGCACGCTACGGCGCATGCCGGGCGTTAGCAGCTGGTAATCGAAGCGGTAACCCAGGTTGAGCAATTCGGCCTGCTCGCTGTCCGGCCACCAGCTGAATTGCTCGCCTTCGCGGCTGACTTCGCGCAGGGCATCGACATAACCCATGGTGCCGATCACTTCGTCCAGCCAAGCCCGTTCGGGCGCCAGGAAGCCGGGCGATTGCTGGCAGTCGCGCCAGTTCTTCACATCCTGCTTCTGGTGTGCCACGTACAACGAGCCGCAATAGATGTATTCGCGGCGCTTGCGCCGTTGTTTGTCCAAATAATGGGTGAAGTCGTCCATGAACTTGAATTTCTGATTCAAGCCCTCGTCACCGCTCTGCCCGGATGGCAGCAGCAGCGTGGCGATACTCACCTTGTCGAAATCGGCCTGCAGGTAGCGCCCGTAGCGATCGGCCGTTTCAAAGCCGAGTCCGCTGATAACCGCCTTGGGTTGCAACCGCGAATAGAGCGCCACGCCACCTTGGCTTGGTACTTCAGCATCACAGGCATAGAGGAAATAGCCATCCAATTGGAGGGCTTGGTCGTCCAGGTCAAAGGCGGAGGCGCGGGTATCTTGCAGGCAGATCACGTCGGCATTCTGTGCTTGCAGCCAGCTGAGTAAACCTCGCTCGACTGCAGCCTGAATACCATTCACGTTCACACTGATGATCCGCATAAATGGCCCCCAAAAACACGTGCGTGTATGATACCCGAGCTGGTCTACATTAGCGAAATTGCTAGGCGCTGTGGGCCGAAGATTGTCGACTGCGACCCGCGTGGGTTGAGTGCAAGGCCGGTACGGACGTCGAATTTGCCTATCACGAGTTTCAGCAGGCACGGCGTCAAATGCGCCTCAGGCGTTGCGCTTACGCGCAACACGGCCGCTTACCTCAGGCTAATGAGCCTAACTTCCATGCTGTTCGGGGCTTTTCATGCAAGCGTATCAACGCGAATTTATCCGTTTTGCCATTGAGCGCGGTGTGCTGCGCTTCGGTGAGTTCACCCTCAAGTCGGGGCGTACCAGCCCGTATTTCTTCAACGCCGGGTTGTTCAACAGCGGTTTGGCCCTGGCCCAGCTCGGCCGCTTCTACGCCGCGGCGGTGGTCGACAGCGGTATCGACTTCGATGTGCTGTTCGGCCCGGCCTATAAAGGCATCCCGCTGGCGGCGACCACCGCGGTGGCGCTGGCCGAGCACCATCAGCGCGACATGCCCTGGTGTTTCAATCGCAAGGAAGCCAAGGATCACGGAGAAGGCGGCACCTTGGTTGGCGCACCTTTGGCCGGCCGGGTATTGATCGTCGATGATGTGATCACCGCGGGCACGGCGATTCGCGAAGTGATGCAGATCATCCAGGCGCAAGGCGCGCAGGCCGCCGGCGTATTGATCGCGCTGAATCGTCAGGAGCGCGGCCAGGGCGAGCTGTCGGCGATCCAGGAGGTCGAGCGCGACTTCGCTATGCCGGTTGTGAGCATTGTGTCACTCGAACAAGTACTGGAATATCTGGCAGGCGATGCTGAACTCAAGCAGTATCTGCC
>CAMPJN010000078.1 GCA_946886875.1 uncultured Pseudomonas sp. | reverse complement strand
TGCCTTTGAGGATATTGCTGAGGCGGGCGAACATGGCGACTCCTTGCTGTGTGCGAACAAACCTTCGAGTGCCCGGAAACATTTAACACCGGACAGAGTGCAGGCATTTTTGGTGAGCGGCCCGGCGGATGCAACCTCAATCGACGATAGCGCCTATTAAGGTTGCCTGCCGTGGCGATAGAACAGGCCCGTAGCCGGCCGTTGATAGGGTTACGGCAAGACGTCGAAACGCTCACCCTTGAAGGTACGCCGCGGATTACCCCGCTGCACCTGGTGATGAAACAGCCGGCGTTCGGCGCGCAAGGCGTCGCTCGCCTGCTCGGCCTGTTCGGCCAGACGCCGGGCGATCAGCAGCAGCGCCAGACGCTTGTTGGCGTGCTGGCTGCGTTCGGACTGCACCTTGACGCTGATGCCGCTGGCCAGGTGGGTGGCGCGCACCGCCGAGTCCGTGGTGTTGACGTGCTGGCCACCGGGGCCGGAAGAACGCAGGGTTTCGAAGCGAATCTGGCTTTCCAGGCTGGCCGGCGGCGCGGCGAAACGCGCGCCACCGAAGAACCAGTTCTTGCGCCGATGCGCTGGCCGATAGGGGCTGACGCAGATCCACTGCAGCGAACCGCTCCAGGCCTCCGCCAACTGCTCGGCTGCCTCACCGCTCAACGCCAGCAGGACCGAACGCAAGGTTGCCTGGCGCTCGCCGGCCTCCTTTTCCAACACCCGCACCTCGACGCCCTGCTCTGCGGCTTCCGCCAGCAGGCGCTTGAGCGCCTTGGCCACCGCCAGGGCGCACTCTTCCGGCCCTTGGGCCGCCGACAATTGCAGAAGGATCATCAGCAGCAGCCTCCCCGCGTCTTGTAGGTCAACACCGGCTTCAGCCGGGCCAAAACCCGCAACAGACCTGCCTCGCGCAGCGCACCGACCACAGAGTCGATGGCTTTGTAGGCCTCTGGCGCTTCTTCATAGATCAGCGCCCGGTCGGCGCAGATCACCCGACTGCCCAGTGCCGTACGCTCCAGCTGTTTGACGCTGTACCGCGCGGCCAGGCGATCCTTGCAGTCACTGCGCATCCATTTACGCCCTGCGCCATGAGCCAGGGACAATAGACTGCGTTCGTCGGCCAGCGGCTGCACCAGGTAGCTGTAATCGCCGCGCGAACCGGGAATCACCAGCACACCTTGATCGGACGGCGTGGCGCCCTTGCGGTGCAGCCAGCCGTCCTGCTCCGCGATGCGTGCCGGCGATACCAGGTTGTGGTTGATATCCAGCAGCTGCCCGCCCTCGGCGCGCAGTCGTTCGAGCATGCGCCGGGCGATCAGTTGCCGATTGGCTTCGGCGAAGCGCAAGGCACCATCGTGACGCGCCAGGTAATGGGCGCAGGCCGCAGAGCCGGCCTCCAACCCTTGATGGCCGAACAAATCGACCTGCTCGCGCAGAATCGCCTCGCCCAAACCGCGCGAACCGCTGTGTACCAGCAACAGCAGCTGCTTGCGGTCGATACCCAGGCTCGCCAGCGCCTCGTCGTCGAAACTCTGGTCGAGCTGCTGCAGTTCGGCGAAGTGGTTACCGCCGCCGATGGTGCCGAGGGAATGCCCGTGGTTGCTCGGTGGCAGACCGAAAGCGGCTACGGCCTCCTGCCAGCTTTCATCCAAAGGCGCATCGAGGCTGCCGAGGCGTTTTTCCAGCTTGTCCAGATTCAGCTTGGCCACGCCGATATCGGTGCGCCATAGCGCCATGCCACAGCCGATATCGTTGCCGACCAGTGCCGGATACAACCGACCCGTGGAGAAGAATGCCGCCCCCACTGGATAGCCGCGCCCCGGGTGCAAATCCGGCATCCCGGCGACCCGTTGCATGCCCGGCAGGCGTGCGGTGGTTTCAAGTTGTTGGATCGCTTTTCCTTCGATCCAGGTGTCGTCCGCGGCGATCAAAACGATGCCGTCGGACAAATTGCGAATGCAAGTGCCCATAGTCCAATCCTGATGGGTTGAAACGAAAATAGTTGGATTGGCAGGTCGAAGCAGGGCGTTGCAGAAACCGCTGTTGGGCGGCGGGGATGCGTTAAGCCAGGCGCGACCTGCAAAGGTTAATCAGCTGCTGCATGATGTGGCTCCTTTGCTGTCGGTTGAGAGAAGGCGCGCATCCTAGGCTTATTGACCGCAGCGCGCAATATCCGCATAGCGCCGACGTCCGGCTCAGAACAGATCCAATTGCGATTGGCCGGCAGCCGGTTCAGCCGCAGGCGCGCTGACGATCGGCTTTGCCAACCGCTGCGCCAACCCCGCCGCCCGCTCCGCGCGGGTGGCGACCGCCTCGCTCAGGCGCGCCGGCAAACCCCAGATTTCCACTTTGTGTTTGGCGCGGGTGATACCGGTGTAGAACAGGCTGCGGGTCAGCAGTGGGCTGGGTTGTTCGGGCAGGATCAGCAGCACCTCGGAAAATTCCGAGCCCTGGCTTTTATGCACGGTCATGGCGAAGGCGCAGTCGTGGCTGGGCAGGCGGGCCGGGGCGAAGGGACGGTAGCCGCCCTCGCCTTCAAAGAACACCCGCAGGCCGTATTCGGTGTGCAGGCAGATGCCGATATCGCCGTTGAACAGGCCGAGGGCGTAGTCGTTCTGGCGCACCATGATCGGCCGACCGACATACCAGCGTTCGCGGCTGGCGACCAGACCGCGCCTTTTCACCCGCGCCTCCAGCGCTTCGTTGATGCCGGCCACGCCCCAGCTGCCTTCGCGCTGGGCGGTAAGGGCGCGGAACTCGTTAAAGGCGGCGAAGGCCGCGTGCGGGTCGGCGCTTTTCGCCGCAGCGAGAAAGGGCGCATAGCCGCGGTCCAGGCGCTCGAGCAGATCGGCTGGGGTCGGTTCGGCGTTCCAGACCAGGTCGCTGCGTTGTTCTTTGAGCAAACTCAGGGTGGCCCTGACCTCGCCGCCGTTGATCCGCCGCGCCAGCTCACCGATGCCGCTGTCGCCGGCAAAGCGGTGGCTATGGGTCAGCAGCACCACGGCATCGCCGAGGCGCGAAGTGGGTTGTGCGACCGGCACTCGCTGGCCGGTAATGCGTTGCAAATCCGCGCCCGCCGGCGCGTCGAAGCCGCGGCCTTCGCAGAGTTCGGCGAACACCGCGCCGGCTTCCACCGCGCAGAGCTGGTCCTTGTCGCCGAGCAGGATCAGCCGCGCGCTGGGCGGCAAGGCGTCGACCAGTTTGGCCATCAGCGCCAGGTCGACCATCGAGGCTTCGTCGACCACCAGCACGTCCAGCGCCAGCGGGTTGGCCGCGTTATGCCGCACCTGCGGGCTGTCGCCACGGCTGCCGAGCAGGCGATGCAGGGTGCGCGCCTCTTCCGGCAGCGCCGCCTTGATCGCCTCGCTGACCGGCAGGTTGGCCTTGGCATTGCGGATCGCCTCGGCCATGCGCGCCGCCGCCTTGCCGGTGGGTGCGGCCAGGCCAATGGCCAGATGTTCACAGCCCGGTTGTTCCAGCAGCGCGGCGAGCAGGCGCACCACTGTGGTGGTTTTGCCAGTGCCGGGACCGCCGGAGATCACCGCCAACTTGCGCCGTACCGCTTGCGCCGCGGCAAGACGTTGCCAGTCGGGTTGCTGGGCGTTGAAGGCGAACAGTCGGGTCAGACTTTCGCTCAGTTGCGCCTCATCGACACTCGGCAGATCGGCGGCGCGGCTAAGCAGCTGCTCGGCGAGTTGCTGCTCATAGGCCTGATAGCGCGCCAGATACAGTCGCTCGCCGTCGAGGATCATAGGTGCGAAGGAATTGGCGCTGCCAACCAAGGGGCTGGCCTGTAATTGCTGGCGCCAGTCCGCCAGGCTCGGCAGTTTGAATGCGTGCTCCGGCCAGGGTCGCTGCCCGGCCATGCGCGCCAGCGGCAGGCAGACATCGCCCTTGTCCAGCGCCGTGCAGAGCAATGCCGCCGAGATCAGCACCAGCGGCTCGGCGGCCGGATCGAGGCGGCGCAAGCTGTCGACCAGAGCGCGCTCCAGCGGACCGAGCGGCAGATCGGCGAGGTTCATAGACCACTCCCGTAGGGTGGATGGCGTTTTATCCATCCACCAATCGCGACGGTGGATGAAAAGAGCGTCATCCACCCTACCCAACCGATCACCGTCGCACGTAGGAGCGGCCTTGGCCGCGATGTTCCAGCGGCGCCTGGATCGCGGTCGAGACCGCTCCTACCCGGCGCTGGTGATCCCGTAGCCCGGATGCAATCCGCGGAATTGCTCAGGCGTCGCGAAGGTCGATCCCGGATTGCATCCGGGCTACGAAGCAGACCGTAGGTTGGGTTGAGCGCAGCGATACCCAACAAGGGGTGGTATCCCATCATCTGCCCTCCTCGAACAAGGTATCCAAGGCATCCAGCAAGCCATCCTCCGGCCGGGAGAAATACACCCCGGCCGTAGGCATGCCACGCAGGAACAGGTAGTAGGCGCCGCCCAGCTGGCTGCTGTCGAAGTCGGTCAGGCGCTGACGCAGAAAGCGCCGCAGCGCCACCAGGTAGATCAGGTATTGCAGGTAGTAGTGCTCACCGGCCAGGGCCTGGAGCAGGCGTTCGCCGCCGTAGTAGCTGGCATCAGGGCCGAGCCAGTTGGATTTGTAGTCGGCGATATACCAGCGGCCGTTGTGCTCGAAGGTCAGGTCGATAAAGCCCTTGAGGAAACCTTTCAGGCTGTCGAATTCCAAGCGTGCGGCGGCTTCGCGCATCGGCGCAGCCAGGCCATGGGCCGGGTCGCTGAGGATGGCGCGCAGGCGCTGCAGGTCGAGATTGGCCACCGGGAAGGTGAAGCCGAGTTCCGGCAGGCGCCGCGCCGACTGCAGGCTGGCCAGGGTCAGGCCATTGCCGTCGAGGTCGCTGTCGAGCACCTGCTGCAACTGGCTCAGCGCCACCTCGCGCCAGTCGCTGTCGATGCCGTGGCCGCGCAGGGCCGGCTCGATCAGTTCGGCCAACGGCGCCTTGCCGCGTGCCCAGTCTTCCAGGATCGCGTGCAGGCAGGTACCGGCCCTGGCGCCGCGGGGGAAGGCGAAGAAGCCGCTGCCCGGCTCGCTGGCGGCGGGCAGCACCAGGCCGTCGCGATCCGGCGCTTCCATGTGCATGCCGGAGGCCAGCCCGGAGAAGCTGCCGATGCGCCAGGCGCTGTGCAGGCTGCGGTTCATCTGCTGCAGCTGCCGGGGCGGCGGCGCGCGGCGTTCACCGGCGGCGCTGGCTTCGCTTTCGCGCAGCGCTTGCACGGCCATATGGCCGTGGCTTGCGCCCACCAGCTGCTCGATCTCGCCGCGCAGGCAGGCAGGGCTGAGGCTTTGCAGATGGCCGGCGAGTTCGCCCAGGGCATCTTCGCCGGGCAGCTGGCGACCGTGCAGCAGCCAGGCCAGGGCACTGCTGTGCAGGCCCGCCTCGCTGAGCGTGCCGTCCTTTTTCGGCTTGCAGTCCACCGGACCCCAGTGCAGCCAGAGGCGGTCGCGGGCCCGGGTCAGGGCCACGTAGGTCAGGCGCAGGCGCTCGGCGAAGCGCTCGTGGCGGGCGCGCTCACGGTGGACGTCGAACTGCTCGCCACCCAGGTCGAGCAGCGGCGTGCCGTCGTCGGCGTGGCAGCTGATGTCTTCGCTCTGGCGCAGCAGCGCGCCGTCCCACAGGTAGGGGCAGAACACCAGCGGGTATTCCAGGCCCTTGGAGGTGTGGATGGTGACGATCTGCACCCGCTCGGCATCGCTTTCCAGGCGCAGCAAGGCTTCTTCGCCGTGGGCCTCGGCGCTGCGCTGGGCGTTGAACCAGCTCAGCAGTTGTTCCAGCCCGGGGCGTTGCAGGCTCTCGCTCTGCAGCAGTTCGGCCAGGTGCAGCAGGTTGGTCAGGCGGCGTTCGCCATCGACCAGGGCGAGCAACCGCGGCGCCACCTGCTGCTCGTCCAGCCAGGCGCGGAAGGCGCGCATAAAGCCCTGTTGCTGCCAGAGTTGGTGATAGCGCTCGGCGGCTTCGCGCTCGGCATCCCAGGCCTGGGCATCGTCCTGGCAGACGGCCAGATCGGCGGCGCTGCGCCCGAGCAAACGGCTGGCGAGGGCATAACGCAGTGCGCCTTCGCGGCCTGGTTCGGCATAGGCGGCCAGCACCGCAGCCAGCTCGCCGGCCTCTTCGCTGTGCCAGACGTTTTCCTTGCCGCGGCGCACGCTGGGCACGCCGCGCGCCGCCAGCTCGGCGGCGACTTCCCCGGCCTGGCGATGGCTGGCGACCAAGACGGCGATATCGCCGCCCTTGAGCGCCGTGCGCTCGCCTTGCGCCTCGAAATAAGCCTCGCCACGGCCGCTCGCGGTCAGCAGCGCGGCGATGCGCCGGGCCGTGTCGCGGGCCACCAGGGTGCCGGCCTCGCCCTTGCCGAGGTAATCGTCGGCCAGCCAGACCAGCGCCACAGGCGCGTCCTGTTCATCATCGATAACCGGCAGCACCAGCTGCGGGCGCGCCCGCGAGCTGGCACCGACTTGCGGATAGCTCAGGCCCGGCTCGGCGAAGGGCATGGGCCGGTCGAACAACAGATTGAGCGCGGCGATCAGCTCGGGGGTGGAGCGGTGGTTGGTGGCCAGGCTGTACTGCCGCGCGGCTTCGTCGCGGGCCTGGAGGTAGGTGGCCAGGTCCGCGCCCCTGAAGGCGTAGATCGCTTGTTTCGGATCACCAACGAAACACAGGTCGCCCTGGTTTTCGTAGATGCGCCGGAACACCTGGTACTGCACCGGGTCGGTGTCCTGGAACTCGTCGATCAGCGCCACCGGGTACTGCTCGCGCAGGGTGCCGGCCAGGTGCTCGCCGCCCTCGCCATAGAGCGCCTGTTGCAGCTTGTTGAGCAGGTCGTCGAAAGCCAGCAGGCGCTGGGCCGCCTTGCGCTGCGGCAGCTGCTCATTGAGCTGACCGATCAGGCGCACCTGCAGGTCGATCAGGCGCTGCTCGGCTTCCGGTTGCGCGGCCTGCAGGGCCTCGCACAGGCCTTGCAGGGCATCGGCCAGCGGGCTATCCGGCACGCTTTCGCCTTTCTTGCTGGCCTTGGCCAGGCCTTCGCGCGACAGCCGCTGGTGCGCTTCGGTCTTGCTGAACAGCGCGGCGGCGTCGCTGAAGTAGCCGTCCAGCTCGGCCTGCCAGGCGCCGAGCTTGGCCGGGTTGCACATATTGCTCTTGAAGCCGGCGAACGCTTTGAGCTGCTCCAGCCAGCCGCCACTGTCACGCTGCCAGCAGTCCCGGGCGTGCTGCCAGGCATTGCGCAGGGCGCTCATCTCGCTGCTGGCTCCGGGCTGCGGTTCGATGCGCAGATAGGGTTTGCCCAGGTGATTGCGCAGACGCTGGCGCAGGCTCTGCGGGGTAATTTTTTGCTGCACCAGAAAGGCCGCCCACTCAGGCTCGGCGGCGGCCAGCTCATGGCGCCAGAGGTCGGCGAGCAGGGCGTCGAGAATTTCGCGGTCGTCGTGGGTCAGTTCGTTGTCGAAATCACCGCCAGCCTCGAATGCCGCATCCTGCAGCGCGCGCTGGCAGAAGCCGTGAATGGTGAAGATCGCCGCCTCGTCGAAGCCGTGCACCGCCAGCAGCAGACGCCGATGGCTGGCCGCATCCGGGTACTGGGCGTGCAGGCGGTTGAGCAGCTCATCCGCGCCTGGGCCGTTGTCGTAGACCGCCAGCAACTCGGCCAGGCGCAGACGAATGCGTTCGCGCAATTCGGCGGTGGCCGCGGTGGTAAAGGTCACCACCAGAATCTGACTGACGTTGAGCCGCTGCTCCAGCAACAGCCGGGCGTACAGGGCGGTGAGGGTCCAGGTCTTGCCGGTGCCGGCGCTGGCTTCGATCAGCGAGCGGCCGGCGAAGCTGTCCTGCAGCAGGTCCAAAGGTGCGCTGGTCATGCCTCGTCCTCGTCGCTGCCGTGCAGGGCATCCAAGGCCGGGCCGTAGAGTTGCTCGGCGAGGGCTTCGAAGCGCTCGTCCAGCGGGTCGCGGTCGCGGAAGGCCAGGGCGTTCCAGGGGTCCTGACCTTCGCCGCTCATATAGTCGTTGCCCTGCCACATCACCCGCGCTTCGCTGCGCGCGGCGTCGAGCGGTTCCTTGCGTCCGGGCTTGCGCCATTTTTTGGCAAAGCCATAACTGCACTTGGCCAGGACCGGCAGGGGTTCGCACAGGGCACTCTTGTAGGCCTCGAACCAGGGTTCGAGCAGTTGCAGCGGATTGGTCAGCGGCCCCAGGCGCCATTCGCTTTTCGGCGACAGCAGGCGGCTGTCGCGGGCGATGCCGGGAGTGGCGGCGCAGTTGAGCAGCAGGTGACGCAGCCAGAACGGCGCCAGTTCCCAGGCGCCGAGGTCGCGCAGGCGGTAGTCGAACAGGCCGCTGGCGCTGACCCCATCGAGCCAGCCGTGGATACGCACCCCAGCCAGTTGGATATCCACCAGCAGCGGTTGCGCCGCATCCTCCGGGCGTTCGTCGAACAGGGTCGGGGCGAAGGCGCGGATCGGTCCGCGAATCTGCCCCCAGTGCGCCTGGCCCAGTTCGCCCACCGGCAACCAGCCGGAGGCGGCGGCCACGCGGCGTTCCTCACGCTCGCTCCAGCCTTGCTCGATGGCCTGCAACGCCAGCTGGCGCAGGCCGTGCTGGCTGGTCCACTCGACGCTGAAGGGTTCGTCGCCGGCCAGGGCCTCTTCGCTTTGCGCCAGGCGCAGGCCGAGGCGCTGCTCCAGCAGGTAGCGCGCCGGGTGTTTGAAGCAGTGGATCAGTTGGCTGGGTTCCAGGGTCATCCACTCCTGATCCGGCGTGGCCAGGGTGCTGGCGAAGGGCTGCGGCGCTTCGACCGCTTCGCTCAGGCGCTGGGCGGCGCGGAACCAGGGCGCGGCGAAACCGGCCTGTGCGCCACCGGCAAAGTTGCCGGCGGCGAAGGGCTGCAGCGGGTGCTGGTGGGTGATCTGGGCGCTGGCTTTTTGCTCTTGTAGGAGCGAGCTTGCTCGCGATGTTTCGCTGTTGTCTGGATCGCCAGCAAGCGGGCTCCTACAGGTTGATGCGACAGCGGTGAGGTCGATGACATCCAGCAGTTCGCTGACCAGCACCGAGGGCGGCAGTTCGGCGTTGCTGCGCGGGTCGCGGCCGACGTAGCTGAGGTAAAGGCCGCCGCGCGCCGAGAGGAGGATTTCCAGCAGCAGGTAGCGGTCGTCGAGGCGCCGGGCGCGGTCGCCACGTCGGGGTTTCTGGCCGATCAGGTCGAAGCCGGCGGCCGGGGTGCGCCTCGGCAGGGCGCCGTCGTCGAGGCCGAGCAGGCAGACCAGGCGGAACGGCAGGCTGCGCATCGGCACCATGGTGCAGAAGGTCACCGCGCCAGTGAGAAAGCCCGAGGCGCCGCCGCCCTGTTCCAAGGCAGAGGTCAGGTGCTGGCGGACCAGCGCCAGCTCCAGCGACCTCTCGATGCCGGCAGCCGTGGCCTGATCCTGCAGCGCCGCGCAGGCACGCGAGAGCAACAACAGAGTGTCGCCGGCCTCGCGTTCATCGAACAGGTTGTCGATCAGCGCCAAGAGGGTCTCGCTCCATTCGCCCAGACTGCGCGGGCGCTGCAGGCTCTGCGCCAGGCTGGCCAAGCGCTCGACGAAGGCGGCCAGGCGCCCGAGCAACTGCGCGCGGCCGCCTTCCAGGGCATCCAGCGGCCAGCTGTCGCCGAGCAAGGGGGCGTGCGTGCCGGCCAGTTGCGGCGGCGCGGCGAAGCCCAGAAGCAGGCGATCCAGGCCCTGGCGCCAGGTAAAGGCGGCATCCGCCGGCAGGCCAAGCTGCTGACGATGCTCGCCGTCGCGGCCCCAGCGCACGCCGGCCTCGCGCAGCCAGTCGCGTAGCGGCGTCAGGTCCTCGGCTTCGATGCCGGCGCGGCGGGCGATTGCCGGTTGCTCCAGCCAGGCGAGGATTTCCTCGGCGGCGAAGCGGCTATCGGGCAGGGCGAGCAAATTGAGGAAGGCTTCGATCAGGGGGATTTCCGCACGCAGGCTGCGGTCGGCCAGGCTAAAGGGAATGCGGGGGGCGGCCGTCCAGCTAGCGCCGCTTTTTGCGGCGAAGATCGCCTCGATATAGGGCGCGTAGCGCTCGATATCCGGGGTCAGCACCACCACTTGATCCGGGGTCAGTTCAGGATCGGCGGCAAAGCGGGCGAGCAACTGGTCATGGAGGATTTCCACCTCACGCAGCGGCGAGTGGGCGATATGCAGCTCCAGCGAGCGGTCATCCTCGCGCAACAGCAGGCGTTCGTCGGCCTTGCGGGTGCGCAGGCGCAGGATGTCGTTCTGCAGCGCCTGCAACAGGCTGCTGTCGTGCAGATCCTCATCTTCGGAATACAGGCCGATTTCCTGGCTGCCTTCGCTGGAAGCCAGGGAGAACAGGCTGTCGAAGAAGTCGCGACCCTGCTTGCCTAGACTCGCCAGCAGCGGATGGCCGACGTCCAGATACCAGTCGTCTGGGCTCAGCTCAGGTTGGCGGGCCAGCTCGCGGATATCGCGAATCTCGCCCCAGGCCTCGCGGCACGGGTTGAGGGCGAAGATCACCACCTCGGTGTGCCGCGCCAGGCCTTCGAGCACGCGCAGGTGGTGGGTCGGCAGGCTGCTGATGCCGAACACCAGCAGACGCTCGGGCATATCGGCGATAGGTGCAGCGTCGTACAGGCGACGTAACAGCTCGTCGAGCAGGCGCGCGCGGTGCGGGTGACCGTCGCGGGTCAGCTCACGCCAGAGCAGCGCCTGCCAGGCTTCGTCCGGCCCCAGATCAAGCAGCTCGTTGCGCTCCCAGGCGGCCAGCCAGTCGTCGCGATACAGCAGGTATTGGTCGAATACGTCGGCGATCTTGCTGGCCAGCGACAGGCGGCGGCGCTCGTCGCCGCCCTCCAGGTAATGCGCCAGGCGCGGCGCCTCGGCGAGGTTGACCGGCTCGCACAGCCAGTCATAGAGGCGCCAGGCCAGGGTGGTCGGCGAGAATGCCGATTGCTCGGGCAACTGGCCCAGTACCAGACGCGACAGATCCCAGACGAACTTGGCCGGCAGCTGCACCTCGAGCTGCATGGCGATGCCCTGCTTGCGCGCCAACTCCAGGGTCAGCCAACGGCCCATGCCCTGGCTCGGCACCACCACCAACGACGGCGCCAAGGGTTCGCGCAGCGGCTGGGCGAGCAGCGTGGTAGCGAGCTCGCCGAGGGTTTCCAGATCAGGGGCGTGGTAGAGAGTGAGCATCGGGCGGGCCGGGTGCAAATAGTCGGCTTAGGGTAACAGCTCAGGCCGACGCGCAGCAGGGCGCTGCGCAAGCCCGTATCGCCCAGAATCACCTCGCCCCAGCGCCCCTCAAGGCTCGCGGTCGGCGCTGCGCAGCACGCGGATTTCCAGGCGCGGATTGAACCAGTAACCGGTGCAGGTGTTTTCATTCTTGTCGATCGCGCCCTCTTCCGGGCTAAGCACGAAGCCAAAGTTTTCCCGGCGGCCCTGCACCCAGCCCTGTACCTCCCTGGTGACCCCGACCCCGATGCCAACCGTCGAGCGGTCCTGCTGCACGCCGCTCCGGCGTAGGTTAACGGCGGCCACTTCACCAAAGCTGGTACCCGCACTCAGCGGCTCGGTGGCGACCCGTAGGCGCAAGGCGCAGTGCGTTTCGCGAATCACACCACTCGGCACCCTGCGCTCGACGTTGACCAACACCGGCGTGTTGCGCCGCTCCAGGCGCAGGGTGGCGGCGACTACTAGGTCGCCGCGCAGGTCGCTGAGATCGAAGAACAACAGCCCGTGATAAGCAGAGCTGTCCTGGGTGTGGCAGGTTTGCCCGCGCTTTACGTGGTTATGGAAACCCGCGACCACCTCGCCCTCCTCACCCAAGGGCGGCGCGGTGCCGGTGACGACGCGATCGAGTTCGAACGGCCAACACACGCCGAAGCGATCATCGTATTGGGTGATGCGGGTACCTATCCGTTCGGCGCTGCGCTCCAGCATGACTTCGCGGGTACCGCAGGCGCTGACTGCCAGTACCGTCATCAGCACCCCTAGATGAGCAAAGGAGAAAGTCATCCGTACCTCCCTGTAGCAGTAGAGCGGCTAGCGGCCGCGAGCGCCGGAGATCGATGTCCCCTGCAGCAACCCTAGCCAGTCATGGCGCGCTGTCCATGCCGTTGGGCGGAACCTTGCATATGAACTTTGGCTCTGTTGACCAGGCAGAAACCGTGCTTAGCAGCTTAACTGTTAGCTAGAAGCCCCAGCGAAATCGTCGAACACGCCATTGCAGCTCCGCCTGCATGGCTCGACCCCTTGCTATCGCCAGGAGGCCACATGCTCACCTTGCTTAACCTGTTGTCCGCTATCGCCATGCTGATCTGGGGCACGCATATAGTGCGCACCGGTATCCTGCGCGTATACGGCTCGCATCTGCGCAAAGTGCTCAGCCATAACGTCAGCAAGCGGCCGCTGGCCTTCGTCGCCGGTATCGGCGTTACCGCCCTGGTGCAGAGCAGCAACGCCACCGCCTTGCTGGTCACTTCCTTCGTCAGCCAGGGTCTGATGGCACTGACCCCGGCGCTGGCGATCATGCTCGGCGCCGATGTCGGCACGGCGCTGATGGCACGGGTGCTGACCCTGGATCTGAGCTGGCTGTCGCCGCTGCTGATCT
>CAMPJN010000077.1 GCA_946886875.1 uncultured Pseudomonas sp. | reverse complement strand
GAGGGTGAGACGTGCAGCACCTGGCTCAGGAACTGATGCTGCTCGGCGAGCCGCTCCAGGGATGGAAGCTGCTGGCCTCGGCGCTGGGCGCCTGCACCACAGCCAGCTCGAAACTGTCGCTGGCGAAGCGTGCGAGCGATTCGCCGTCGTCGACGAACTGAATCAGGAAGGCCCGCGGGCGATGGTTCCAGCGTTTGGACCAGCCATCGAGATAGCGCAGTAGTGTCGGTTGGTGGCTGCCGCCGAGAAGAATGCTGGGATTGCGCTGCGCCAGCCCTGAGGTGATCGGGGCCAGGCGGATAAGCGGCTGGGGACAGTTCATGTAGGGATCTCCGCCTCGTATGCTCGCTGGGCAGCGGTGAGAGGCGACACCGAACCAGCGCTTTAGCGGTATTTCGAAGCCTTCCTGGAAGTCTTCTTGGAGCCTCTTTCAACAAGTGGCTCGGCGCCCCGCAAGTAGCTGTTTAAATCGGCGCATGGGTCAGCATCCTAGAGAAGCCTGTTTGCGACTGTCAAGACGTGCCGCGCGGCGCCCCAACCTTTGATTGGTAAGCCGCGATTCGCCTCTGTGCGGCGGTGCCAAAAGCCCCAATGGAAGCGCAATAATCCGGCCGCAAGCGCCGTCGGACAGGGCAATGCGTAGCGCTTGCGTTTCGCCGTGTAACAACACCAAAGGGCTGCCGATGCTTGCTTTGGCACCTGCTTTTAACGCCAAAGCCCTATCGCAGAGGCTCCGTTCGAATCGACTGGCAACTTGGCATGCTTCCTGCGCTATGCCGATTGCCGAAGTTCGCGCCACAGGAAGGGCGTAAAGGCAGCAGGGATTGCGTTCACCGCCCGTTTAATCCTTACGAGAGCGCCAATGAACACCAATAAAAACAAGAAAACCCTGCTCGCCCTTTGCCTGGGAACCGGTCTGCTCGCAGCCGGCCAAGCCGAAGCCTTCTGGTTCGGCTCCTCCGGCTACACCCAGACCAAGTACCCGGTGGTCCTCACCCACGGCATGCTCGGCTTCGACAGCCTACTCGGCATCGACTACTGGTACGGCATCCCTTCCGCGCTTCGCCGAGACGGTGCCAGCGTCTACATCACCGAAGTCAGCCAGCTGAACACTTCGGAAGCCCGCGGCGAAGAGTTGCTGCAACAGGTTGAGGATATCGTCGCCATCAGCGGCAAGGCCAAAGTCAATCTGATCGGCCACAGCCATGGCGGCCCGACCGTGCGTTACGTCGCCGCGGTCAGACCCGACCTGATCGCTTCGGTTACCAGCGTCGGCGCACCGCACAAGGGCTCGGCCACCGCCGACTTCATCCGTCAGGTACCGCCAGGTTCCGCCGGTGAAGTCCTGCTTGCAGGTATCGTCAACGGTCTGGGCACCTTGATCAACTTCCTCTCCGGCAGCTCCAGCACCTCGCCGCAGAACGCCCTGGGTTCGCTGGAATCGCTGAACAGCCAGGGCGCCGCGGTGTTCAATGCCAAGTTCCCGCAAGGCATTCCGACCACCGCCTGCGGCGAAGGCGCCTACAGCGTGCGCGGCGTGCGCTACTACTCCTGGAGCGGCACCAGCCCGGTGACCAACATCTTCGACCCCAGCGACCTGCTGCTCGGCGCGACCTCGCTGACCTTCAACGGTGAAGCCAACGACGGCCTGGTTGGCCGCTGCAGCTCGCACATGGGCAAGGTGATTCGCGATAACTACCGGATGAACCACCTCGACGAGGTCAACCAGACCCTGGGCCTGACCCACCTGTTCGAGACCGACCCGGTCACTGTCTATCGCCAGCACGCCAATCGCCTGAAGAACGACGGGCTGTAATTCGTCGCTGCCGACAAGCCCGGAGCGGGGCCCTGATGGGCTCCGCTGCACCTTTGCACCATTTGCCCATGAAGAAGACCGTGAAAAAAATCCTGCTACTCGTGCCCCTAGTCTTCGTCTCGGCTGTCGCCGGCATGCTTTATCTGGACCCGGCAAATAGCCCCGTAATCGTTGATCCAGGCACCAGCGAAGCCTCGAACGCCGAGCATAGCGCTGCCACTACCACTCGCTCGAACGCAGCGCTGAAAGCACCAACCCAGTCCGAGGGAATGCAAGCCTTACCCCCCTCCTTCGCCGGCACCCAAGTTGATGGCGTGTTTCGCGTAGATGCTGCGGGTCAATTGATCATCAGCGAAGACATCCGGCGGATTTTCGATTATTTCCTGGCCGCAGTCGGCGAGGAACCGCTGCGTAACAGCGTCGATCGTCTGCAAGGCTATATCGCCAGCCAATTACAGGAGCCCGCGCGCCAGCAAGCGCTGGGCTTGCTCGAACAATATCTCGCCTACAAACGCGAACTGGTGCTGCTGGAACGGGACCTGCCGCAGATCGCCGATTTGCAGGCCATGCGCCAACGCGAAAGCGCAGTACGCGCGCTGCGCGCGCGCATTTTCGACGGCGAAACCCAACAAGCGTTTTTCGCCAGGGAGCAGGCCTACAATCAGTTCACCCTGGAACGCCTGGCCATCCTCCACGACGCCCGGCTCGATGATGCGGCCAAGGCTGCTGCGGTCGACCAGTTGCGTAACAGCCTACCGCCAGAGATGCACGACAGCGTGCTGCCGCAGCTGCAAAACGACCTGCGCCAGCAAACCGCCAAGCTGCAGGCCGAAGGTGCCAATGCTGCGCAAATTCGCCAGTTGCGTCAGCAATTGGTCGGCGCCGAAGCCACCCAGCGTCTCGAAGCGCTGGACCAAAAGCGCCAGACCTGGAACCAACGGGTGAGTCGTTACCTGACGGAAAAAGCCGGAATCGAAGCCAACCAGGGACTGGACGCCAGCGACAAAGCCGATGCAATCGCGCAACTGGCCGAGGCTGGATTCAGCGAGCAAGAGCGCCTGCGCCTGGAGGCCGCCGAGCAATTGGCCACAGCACGCAGCCAGAACGCACCCTGACTGCGAAGACCCAGACATAGCAAAACGCCGCTTATGCACAGGGCATAAGCGGCGTTAGGCAGGGTTGTTCGGGCTCTGAGCGGGGTCTTAGCCTGCGATGCGTTTATCCAGCGACAACTTGCCAGCACCTTCGATCAATACGGCCAGGCTGATTGCCATCAGGGCCAAGGCGAATTCGTAGCCGTTATTGCTCATAAAGAAGCCATTGGCCAGGTGCACGGTGACCATCGCCACCAGCATAGTCACGGCCAATACCGCGGCGGCGGGACGTACCAGCAAGCCGAGGATCAGTGCCAAGCCGCCGAAGAATTCGGCACTACCCGCCAACAGGGCCATCAGGTAGCCCGGCGCCAAGCCGATGCTTTCCATCCACTGGCCGACACCGGCCAAACCATAGCCGCCGAACCAACCGAAGAGTTTTTGCGAGCCATGGGCGGCGAAGGTCAAGCCGGCGATAACGCGAAGAAGCGTCAGACCATAACCGGCCTGAGTGGAGACTAGACGCTGGAGCAATGTATTCATGTTGGGCATTCCTGGTTTGCTGGAGAAGCGTTGGCTGGAGAAGATGAGATATAGAATAAACCAATATATTGATATTAAAAGCGCACTTTATCGCTAAATTCAATCTAATTACTAGATAATTTAGCAGCGCTTCTCGCCACTGTCTGCGGCTCCAGCAGATAGCGCTCACGGTCGTAGGCCAGGTAGTACTTGTTGACGCTGTTGACGTAACTGACCACCCCCATACCGACCTGCTCCATGGCGATCCGCTCAACCTGGAAAAACCATTGATTAGGGTTCAGCCCCCGCCGCCGCGCTTCTGCGCGCATGCTCTGCACCCGCTGCGGGCCCATGTTGTAGCCCGCCAGGACGAACGCCATACGCTCACGCTCATTGAGCTGCGGGCTGTTGAAAAAATTGCGCCGAATCGCCGCCAGGTACTTGGCACCAGCGAGCACGTTGCTTTCCAGGGTGGCGATATTGCCGACACCGACGCTGCGCCCCGCCGCCGGGGTGACCTGCATCAGACCGGTTGCGCCGCCGCTGCCGCGCGCTGCCGGATTAAGGGTCGATTCCTTATAGGCCACAGCCGCCAGCATCAGCCAATCGAAACCCTGTTGCGTGGCCTGACGTTGCAGCACCGGGCGCACTTTCTCAAGGCGCTGCCGTTCGATCCGCCCCAGTGGATAGTGGACCTTGTACAGCCGTCGGTAGACCCGCTGAAAAGTTGCATCCAGGTCAGCCGGCTCGCGGTAGTTTTTCAGAAATCGGTCGACGCTGGCCCTCAGCATTGAGGCATCGCGACGCACGTACCAACGCATATCGCCGTCCTCGGCCAATGGCATATGGCGGTCCAAACGCAACTTCGGCAGTACCTTGGCCCAGCGCTCGGCAATCGGCTGCTCCACCACGGTCAGGTTGTAGATACCGGCGTGGACCATTTCCAACACATCTTCGACGGCCAGGCTGGGGTCGGCCCATTCGATGGTCATCGGTTGCAGCTTGCGCTTTATCAGTTGCCGGTTTAGTTGGCGAATGGCTTCAACGGCGGCGCTACCGGCCGGCAACGCCACGCTACGCCCGGTCAGATGGTCGAGGCTCGAATAGCGCCGGTTGCCCTGGCGCGCCACTATGATCAGCGGCACATCGCGGCGGATCGCGCTACTAGCGCTCACTGCACCGGCACCGTGAGCCGCAAGCAACTCGCCAGGCGCGACCAGATCACCCTCGCCGCGTTGCAACGCGGCCAGCAACTGATCCTTGGCTTTGGGAATGATCTTCAGCTTGAGTCGACGCCCGTCTCCGGCATCGCGATTGAGGTACTGCTCGAATGCGCGCAGGCGGCGGTACTCCACGCCGATACTCTGGCCCTTGATCTCACCGGAACTGTTGCGGCTCTGATTGACCAATACGCGCAGCTCGCCACTGCGCCTGATGCTCGCCAGATCCCGGGCGACTGCCGGCTGCGCGACTTCCGGCGGCCCGGCCAGCCGCGCGCCGGCCGACAACGGCCATAGCGCCAACAGGCAAAGGACAAACAGCAGTCGTGACATCCGGGCTCCAGAACAACGTCGGCTCGCCTTCGGCGAAACTGATCGACTGAACGTAAAACGACCTGCGGCGCACTGCCAACGCAGGGCGCGCGGAGGTTCGCACAGCCAGCCAGCAGATGCCAGCCGTAGCTCGTGAATGGATCACAAGCCTACTCCAACACATTGAAAATATTGACTTAATAACTGCCAGAAAAGCTCTGCTATGCTGCCCAACCGCAATCCGTCCGCACGCCTTCAACGCGACAATAGGTAGGCACCATGCAACTCATCGACATTGGCGTCAATCTGACCCACCCCAGCTTCGCCGAACAGCGTGAAGCACTGCTCACTCGTGCCTATGCCGCGGGTGTTGGTCAAATGCTACTGACCGGCACCAGCCTCAAGGAAAGCGAACATGCCCTGCAACTGTGCCGGCAACTGGACGCGAGCGGCCAACGGCTGTTCAGCACCGCCGGTGTTCACCCCCATGACGCCAGTAGCTGGACGCCGTCGAGTACCAACGAACTCAAGGCACTGCTGAGCGAGGCGCAAGTAAGGGCCGTTGGCGAATGCGGGCTGGATTTCAACCGCGACTTCTCCCCTCGCCCCCAGCAGGAAAAAGCCCTGGAAGAACAGCTGGCCCTGGCCGTCGAGTTGCAGATGCCGGTGTTCCTGCATGAGCGCGATGCCGACCAGCGCCTGCTGGAAATCCTGCGCGACTATCGCGATCGTCTGCCCGCTGCCGTGGTGCACTGTTTTACCGGGGAAAAGCGCGCGTTGTTCGCTTACCTAGATATGGATCTGCACATCGGCATCACTGGCTGGATCTGCGACGAGCGCCGTGGCAGCCACTTACACCCTCTGATGCGGGAAATCCCCGAGGGCCGGCTGATGCTCGAAAGCGACTCGCCTTTCCTGCTGCCGCGCAGCCTGCGACCGAAACCCAAGAATGGCCGCAACGAGCCGGCGTTCCTCGTCGAAGTATTGCGCGAAGTAGCACTGCACCGCGGCGAAAGCCCGGAGCGACTGGCGGCCCACAGCAGTGCCTGTGCCCGGCGCTTCTTCGCCCTGCCGGAGCTCGACGACAGCGAGCGGCAAACGAACCAATCTGCCGATTAAAGTCCGCCACGCCACGGCCGTTAAATAGCTCAGTTGACCGGGATCAACGGCAGCCATGACGGGACACGCAATACTGGCGCCTTGCCATACACCTAACCGATATCTGAAGAAGACACTATGGGCTCCTGGATTCGCGACCTCTCGCTGAAGTACAAATTTTGGGCAGTGAATGCCGTGGCGTTCGGCACTACCTTGCTGTTGGTGCTTTACGCCCTTGATCTCGAGCGTGAAGTGCGCATGGATGCGGCGCAGCAACTCGCCCAAGCCCAGGCGCAGCTGCTCGCTGCCTGGCCTGAAGGTCAGACACCGCCGAGCGGCAGCCATCTGGTGCGTTTTGCCGAGGGCCAAAGCCCACGCTTGGCGAACAATCAGGGCGCAGCGCTGAGCCGTGCCAGAGGCTGGGTGGCGTTCGATGCGGACGCCCTATCCACCGACGACAGCTTGATCGGTGCCCAGGTCATCGATCTTGGTCAGGGCCAGCGCCTGGCTGTATTGGCTCATGCTCCCGGCTTGTTGCAGGTTTTCGGCGAACGCGCGCTGAGCTATGCGCTGGTGGTCGCCCTGTTGATGTTGATCCTGCTGGCGGCGTCGCAGTTACTGATCCGCTTCCTGCTCAGTCATCTCAACACCCTTAAGGACGTGATGCTGCAAGTGGAGAAAAGCGGCGATCTGGCCGCCCGCGTGCCACTCGATTGCC
The DNA here is from genome assembly GCA_946886875.1 of uncultured Pseudomonas sp. The sequence goes on along the minus strand of CAMPJN010000077.1, from coordinate 6,015 downwards.
GCGACGAAGTCGGCCAGATGGCCAGCGCTTTCAATGCCATGCAGGCCGGCTATCAACGCGTGGTTGGCGTGGTCGCGCAAACCGCGGCGCGCCTGGATGAAGGCGCCGCACGCCTGGCGACGAGCATGGGCGAGGTACGCCGCGGCATGCTCGACCAGCAGAGCGAAACCGAGCAGGCCGCCACTGCGATCAACGAAATGACCAGCACGGTGCAGCATATCGCCCAGCATGCGGCCGACACCCGCGACCAATCGAAGACCGCCGAACAACTCGCCGGCACCGGCCAGCAGATGGTCGACCGCGTCACCCAATCGATCACCGGCTTGTCCAGCGGCGTGCAACAGACCGCGGAAATGATTCAGCGCCTGGCAGCCGACAGTCAAAAGATCAGCAAGGTGGTCAGCGAGATTCACGGCATCGCCGAACAGACCAACCTGCTGGCGCTCAATGCGGCCATCGAAGCCGCCCGCGCCGGAGAGATGGGCCGCGGCTTTGCCGTGGTCGCCGATGAGGTACGCAACCTGGCCAGGCGAGTGCAGGTTTCCACCGATGAAATCACCCAGATGATCGGTGCCTTGCAGAACGGCACCCGTGACGCCGTGGAGTTTATGCAGGAGAGTTCGCTGAAAGCCGACGATTGCGTGCAGCAAGCCGATGAAGCCGGCAACGCGTTAAGTGCGATCACCGCCTCGGTGGCGCATATGCGCGAGAGCAATACGCAGATCGCGGTAGCGGTCGAGCAACAAAGCCAGGTCGCCGAAGAGATGAACCGCTCGGTGGTGAAGATTCACGATGTCACCGAAGGCACGGTCAAACAAACCAGCGCATCGGCCGCCACCAGCAGCGAACTGGCGGCGCTCGCCGGCGAGCTGAACAAGGCTATACGGATGCTGAAGTTGTAAGGCGGCTACAAGCTGCAAGCCGCGAGCAGAACGCTGGACAGGCCGATATTTCCGTTCAGCTTCGCGGCTTTTACCTACCCATCTAACCGAACACGCTGACCGTCTGCCGACTGATCGCCAGCAACTCGCCCTGAGGCGACCAGAGCGCGGCGGCGATATGTCCATAGCCATCGCGCGCGTGCTCGATCTGCGCCTTGTACAGGCACCAGTCCAGGGTGGTCAGCTCCGGCACCGGCTGGACGAACTCGATGGTCCAGGTCAGGGAACTGCCCGGTGCCGGCGTACTCAGGTGCGGCAACACCGCGGGCGGCCAGGCATCGACCAAAGCGAGCAAGTGCGCCTCGTTGACCGGCAGCGCTTCGGGCTCGTCGCGCAGACGCACCCAACCGCCCATTTCCCGCGATTTATTGCCGGTGAACGGCATCCCGCCAATCGCCCAACGCATCGCCAGGAAACGGGTGAATTCGGGAGTGACCTTGGGGATATAGGGCAGTTCCTGGCATTGCTCGACCGCCGTGATCTGCGGTGCAGGCTCGGCAACGACCTGGATCGCCGAGTCGCGCGCGGCACCGAAGCTGCCCTGCACCAGAGTGACTACCTGGCCGTTCTGCACGGCCCGCCCCAGCACCTGGCTGACCGCCTTGCCCTCACGCAGCACTTCGACCTCGAAACACAGCGGCACATCCGGCTCGGCCGGGCCGACAAAGGTGATCGCCAGGGAACGCGGCGGGCGCCCCGCCGGCACCTGGGCGCGCATGGCCTGATACACCAGTGCCGCCATCAAACCGCCGAAACTGGCCCGTCCCTGCGCCCAAACACTGGGAATCACCACGGCCTGGGGATTGCGGTCAACTGCCTGGAGTAACTCGGTAAAGGTCATAACCGCCTCGAAAATAAAATACGCAGGGGGATCTTAGGGGAAAGCCAGTACCCTGCGTTATACCTTCAAAGACGGCATTTCGGCCAACCTAACCGAGAAACCGGCTAGTTAGCCCTAGCAGGGCTTGGTCGGCCCGTTGTTCCGCCGCGCGTAAGGCAAGCCGCCAGGACTCGACATGGGGCGCCAGATCGGCCTCGGCTTGCGCACGCGCCAACCATTGCAGATGGTCGTGCCATTCGCCCAAGGTCGACTGCGCCGCTTTTAGTTGCGTATGGTGGCCGCAGGACAGACGCGCCAACTGCGGATAAGCCTCGGCGCCGTAACGTACCCGCTTGATCAACAGACGAAGTTGGTGCCGGTCGTGCGTAGGGTCGGCCAGGGCCTCAAGCAACCGACGCTGCTGTTTGGCCAACCGCTTGCCGATGCGTTTGCCCATGCCCTTCAGCTGACCTTGCGCAGCCGCCTGATACCAGCGGGAGGGGAAATCATCGAAGGCCATGAACAGCGCTTGCAGCTGCCGGCAGTCCAGAAGCGTCGAGTAGCCCCGCTCTAGCTGCGCCTGGCGTACCTGCATCTGACTCTGCGCGCCGCGGCGCTGCAGCTCCCCCAGCAGCACTTCCAGATCGCGTAGCGGCCCGCTGAGACGGCCCAGTTCCGCGGCGCGTTGTTGCAAGGCGGCGCAGGCATCCAGCTCGGCGATGGGCTTGAGCAGGCTGCGCAGCGTGCGCAAGGCGATGCGCAGATCATGCAGGGCCTCGCTGTCGGTCGCGGCGCCCAAGCGGGCGCAGCAGGCGTAGAGGCGCACCTGCAAACCCAGCACCTGGGCCGGCAAACCATTGATCAGCGCAGCCATGGACCTACTCCTCAAGATTTGCAGTTATTCGGCTGGCTCCGCGCGGGTGAAGCGCCAGGGCAAAGCACGGCGCAGCGTCGCCAGGTGTTCACGCAACTGCGCGGGCGAAGCATCGCGCCCGGCATAACGCTGCGCCTCGAACGCAGCGGCAAAGGCATGGATCTGCTGCGCCTGGCCTGGCAAGGCAAGCGCCGCACGCGCGGCAAACATTCGTGCGCCTTCGCCTGGCGCGCGGTGCACGCCGTGGCGCGCCAACAACCGCTCAAAGCCTCTGAACAGACGCCGCTGCGGGTCACGCTCGCGCTGCCAGGGTTTGAACAGCCAGAGCGCCAGCAGGCTCAACAGCAACGCGCCACCGCCGACCAGGCTAATCGCCAGCAAGCGCGCATCGATACGGCCGAACCAGCGCTGCAACAACTGCAGCTGCTGCGCGCCCTGATAACCCAGCACCCAGCGCTGCCAACCGTAGTTGAGGTTATCCCAGCTCAGGCGCATTTGATTGAGCCAAGTCAACTGACGGTAACGCAGGGGTGAGAACGGCGACCCTTCGAGAAAGCTCTGCTCAGTCGCCACCGCCTCTTCCAGACCCAGCTCGATACGCTCCGGCGCCACCTGAAAGGTTGGATCGACGCTGACCCAGCCAGTTTCGGCCTGCCAATATTCGACCCAGGCGTGGGCGTCGAACTGACGCACCTGCACGTAGTTGCCCGCGGGGTTGTATTCGCCGCCCTGGTAACCGGCCACCACCCGCGCCGGGATGCCCGCCGCGCGCAACACGAAGGTCATGGCACCGGCGTAATGGGCGCAGAAACCGTTGCGGGTTTCGAAGAGAAAATCGTCGATGCTGTCCAGGCCAACCGCCGGCGGGCGCAGCGTATAGCCGTAGGGCTCGCGGTTGAAATGCCGCAGCAACGCCTGCACCAGTTGTTCGCTTTGCGGGTATTGCTGCTTCAGCTCGGCGGCCCAGGCGCGGCTGCGCGGGTCACCCTGGTCGGGCAATTGCAGGGCGTGGCGCAGCCCCTTGCCCAGGCTCGCCGGTTGGCGAACCGCTTCGGGCCAGGAGGTCACCTGATACAACAAGGTGCGCTCCACTGGGCGCCTGCGCTGCAAGCGGAAATCGCTCATCTGCTGGGTGCTGTCCAAAGTCGTTTCACCGACATCCAAGGCGAACAACCAGGGCTTCGAGCTCGGCTGCATCAGAATGCTGTAACGCAGCGGCTCGCCGCGCTTGTCCCAGGCCGGCGTTTGTGGCACTTGGGCGAAAGTGGACTGCGACCAACGTCGCCCGTCGAAACTTTCCAGGGTCAGGGCGCGCCAGTACAGCTGGCTGCGATCCGGGGTTTCGCCCTCGAAACTGGCGCGGAAAGCCAGGGCATCGGAGCGGCTCAATTCGGCGATATCGGCCGGCGCCATGCTGTCGGATAGGCCACTTACCGCCTTGTCGTTCGGCTGCGGTAACGACCACAGCGGCCCCAGACGCGGAAAGAATACGAACAGCAACAGCATCAAAGGAATTGCCTGCAACAGCAGGCTCGCCGCCAAGCGCCCGGTTTGCCAGGGCCGGGTGGCCACGGCGCTTTGCTGCAAGCCGATCAAGGCGGCCAGCAGCGCCGTCACCGGCAACAGGCTGAACAGCGCCAGGAGCATGCGGTCATCGAACAAGTAGGCGGTGACCACGGTAAAGAAGCCGAGAAAGATCAGCACCAGCGCGTCACGCCGGCTACGCATTTCCAGCAGTTTGAGGGTAAAGGCCGCTACCAGCAGCACCACGCCGGCATCCAGGCCGATCAGGCTGCCGCGCGAGAAGAACACGCCAATAGCGGCGCCCAACATCAAACCGGCCTTGACCCAGGCGTTGGGGTAGGCCGCGCGCATGCGGAAAATCTGAATACGCCAGGCCGCGCAGCCCAGCCACAGGCCAATTACCCACAGCGGCAGGTGGCCCAGGTGCGGGATGATCACCAGCACCTGGGCGACCAGCAGCCAGGTCAGGCTGATACGCGGTATAGCCTGCACCCGGCTCATGGAGCAACCCCATACAGCGCCAGTGCGCGCAGGCAGGCCTCGCGATGACCGTCGCCGCTGTCGGGCGGCAGCACGTTGCCTGGCAGGCGCATGGCGAAGGGTTGCTGGCGTTCGGACAACTGCAGCACCCAATGGCAGAGCAACGACAGACGCGTCTCGATATCCCCGGCCATGGCATCGAAATCCAGCCATAGATCGCGCCCGCTGAGCGCGGCGAAATCCTTGACCAGCAAACCTTGACCACGGGAATAGGCTTTCCAGTGCAGGCGTTTTTTCGAATCACCCGGCTGGTAGCTTTTCAGCCCCTGGAAGTCGTCGGCGCCACGACCATGGGCGCGACCGCCCTGCTCTTCCGGGTCATCGCTGGCGCCCGCGGCGACCGGCAACTCGCCTTCCAGCGGACGCGGATAAACCAGTAATGCCTGATCCAGGTCGACCCAGCTCCAGGCCACCAGAATCCCCAGGGGAAACCGGCTTTCCACCCGCAAGCGCCCAGGCCGCAGCCAGCCACGGCGCAGCGCTGGCAGGCTCAACGCGCATTCGGCAACGCCCAGCTCCGGCACATCCAGCACCTGCAGTTCGGCCGGCGGCCAGCCCAGGGCGATGGCCTGATGGGCCCGTGCGCTGCTTTCCAGGCGCACCCGAAAGCACCCCTGCTCGCCGACGAACACCGCCCCGGCACCGGCGGCCTTGAGGATCAGGCCGGCCAGGTTGCGGTAGGTATGCAGGATGGCCACGACAAACACCGAAGCCAGCAGAAAGGTCAAGCCATAGGCCAGGCTGTTCTGGTAGTTGATCGCCGCCAGCAACATCAACACCAATGCCAGGGCGAAGGCGGCGCCGACCAGGCTGGGGATGATGAAAATCCGCCGTTGATTGAGGCGCACGCTGGCGGCCGGCGGAATGCGTCGCGACAACCAGCGACTCCAACGCCGCTTGAACATTGCCTTCAAAGCGCCGGCACCTCGCGCAGCAACCATTGCACCAGGGCGCCGCCACCATGCCCGGTGGGGTCGGCGCGCTCGCGCAAACGGTGACCGACCACCGAGGGCAGTACCGCCTGCACGTCTTCGGGAATCACATAGTCGCGTTGATCGAGAAAGGCCCAGGCCCGCGCCGCCGCCAACAGCGCCAGGCTGGCCCGTGGCGACAGCCCCCAGGCGAACTGCGGCTGGGTGCGGGTGGCTTCGACCAGACGCAGCACGTAGTCGATCAGCGCATCGCTGGCGCGCACGTTCGGCACTTCGGCTTGCAGCAGCGCCAGTTCGCGATGGTCGAGAATCGGCTCCAGGCGCGGCAACAGCGAGCGCCGCGAATCGCCGAGGAGCAGCGCCTTCTCCGCGGCCATGCCCGGA
>CAMPJN010000076.1 GCA_946886875.1 uncultured Pseudomonas sp. | reverse complement strand
GTTGCCACCCGGCTCATTCCAAGCCATAGCGCTCTCCATCTGATAAAGCAAAGGCGCGCCCACGGCGCGCCGACCAATGCTACCGAATGCCAGCCATCATCGGCAAAGTCACTGCGGCAGGCTTTATTGCAAAGTGTGTTGTTCGAGAAACTCCACGGGCAGCAATCCCGCCCGAGTCACCAGCCGATTCAACTCGATACGCGGCAAGCGAACCGCCAACAGGCTACTGCCATCCTCGGCATGGTTTTCGCTCTGCACCGCACCCAGCTCGAAGAACTGAGCACGCAACCGGGCCAGATCTTGCGGCAAATGCAGGGTACCGACAAATAAATCATTACCCAAAAGCTCGGCAATCGCCTGTTTCAGCAGCGGCAAACCGCGTCCGTCGCGCGCGGAGAGCCAGACCCGCTGCGGCTTGCCGTCGGCATTGCGCTGGATTTGCGGTTCCACGCCTTCGAGCAAATCGAGCTTGTTGTACACCTCAAGCATCGGCAGTTCATGGGCGCCGATTTCGCTCAACACCGCCATGACCTGCTCGATCTGTTGGTCACGCTCCGGCTCATGGGCATCGATCACGTGCAGCAGCAAGTCGGAGTTGCTCGACTCTTCGAGCGTTGCGCGAAAGGCCTCGACCAGTTTGTGCGGCAGATGACGGATAAAGCCTACGGTATCGGCCAGCACCACCGGCCCCAGATCGTCCAGTTCCAGTCGACGCAACGTCGGGTCGAGGGTGGCGAACAACTGATCGGCAGCGTAGACGTCGGATTCGGTCAGTGCATTGAACAAGGTCGATTTGCCGGCGTTGGTGTAGCCGACCAGGGATACCGAGGGAATATCAGCACGCTGTCGGCCACGCCGCGCCTGTTCACGCTGGCTGCGCACTTTTTCGAGTTTTTGCTTGATCTGACGGATACGCACCCGCAGCAGACGCCGGTCGGTTTCCAGCTGGGTTTCACCCGGACCGCGCAGACCGATACCGCCCTTCTGTCGCTCCAGGTGGGTCCAGCCACGCACCAGGCGCGTGCTCAGATGATCCAACTGAGCCAGCTCGACCTGCAATTTACCTTCGTGGGTGCGCGCGCGCTGGGCGAAGATGTCCAGGATCAGCCCGGTACGATCAAGCACCCGGCATTCGAACACTCGCTCCAGATTGCGCTCCTGACTGGGGGTCAGGACGTGATTGAAGATCACCAGATCGGCCTCGACGGCCTTGACCTGATCACGCAACTCTTCGACCTTGCCACTGCCGATCAGGAATTTGGCGGTCAGCCGATTGCTCGGCACGCGGAGAAAAGCCACGGCATCAGCGCCGGCCGAAAGGGCCAGCTCCTGAAACTCTTCGGGATCTTCACGCGCCTCGGAGTCTTGGCCGTCCAGATGAACCAGGATGGCCCGCTCCCCACCTTGATGACGCTCGAAGAACAATACAGCCTCCTAAATCAGGCGTTGCCGGGTTCGGCTTCAGCCTGCTCGGTCTCGGCTGCACTCGGCAGACGCACCGGACGGCTAGGCACCACAGTCGAGATAGCGTGCTTGTAGACCATCTGGCTGACAGTGTTCTTCAGCAAAATTACGAACTGGTCGAAAGACTCGATCTGGCCTTGCAGCTTGATACCGTTTACCAAATAGATGGAAACCGGTACGCGTTCCTTACGCAGGGTATTGAGGTAAGGGTCTTGTAGCGAATGCCCTTTTGACATGTGCCGCACTCCTTTAAAAGGTCGATAATCGATAAGATTTTTGCTTGAACGCAAATAATTTTTGGCCGACCTATCCCCAAGAATAGACGGCTAATAGCAAGGACTCAGGCCAATATGGAGACCGCTGCCAGGTATTTCAAGGCGCGCGTCAGATTGTCGCAGGCCAGGCTATCCAACCATTCGATATCAGCCCAACCGCGCAACCAGGTAAATTGTCGTTTTGCCAACTGACGCGTAGCAATAATGCCTCGCTCACGCATCTGCGCCTCACTGACGCCCCCCTCCAGGTAATCCCACACCTGGCGATAGCCTACAGCCCTTATAGACGGTAAGCCGGGGTGCAAGTCACCTCTTTGGCGCAGGCGTTCGACCTCGGCGACAAAGCCCTGTTCCAACATCGCCCCAAATCGTTGTGCGATTCGCTCATGCAACACTTGGCGTTGCGCTGGCGCTATCGCTAATTGCGCGACAGTATAGGGGAATTGCCCGCCGCCGGGCGCACTGCCGTTGGGATTTTGCGCCGCTTGGCGCTCACGGTGTGCGGTCATCGTCAAACCACTCACCCGGAAGACCTCCAAGGCGCGGATCAGACGCTGGGGATCGTTGGGGTGAATACGCGCCGCCGACTCCGGATCGACCGCCATCAGCTCGCGATGCAGCGCCTGCCAACCCTCGGCCGCGGCACGGGCTTCCAGCTCGGCGCGAACCTGGGCATCGGCGCTGGGCATATCCGCCAGGCCTTCCAGCAGCGCTTTGAAATACAGCATGGTGCCACCCACCAACAGCGGGATACGCCCGCGCGCAGTGATCTCGGCCATGGCCGCCAGGGCGTCGGCGCGGAACTCGGCGGCCGAATAGCTTGCGGCGGGGTCGCGGATATCGATCAGGCGATGGGGGAATTCGGCCAGGGTGGCCCGGTCCGGCTTGGCGGTGCCGATATCCATGCCGCGATAAATCAACGCCGAGTCCACGCTGATCAGCTCGCACGGCAGCGCCCGTGCCAACTCCAGGGCCAAGTCGGTCTTACCGGCGGCGGTCGGGCCCATCAGAAAGATCGCGGGGGGCAGGCGTTCAGGCATCGTCAATATTTCTCGGTTTGGCGCGAACGCCAATCGCCCGCAGCTCGGTCAGCGTCCGCGTAAAAACAGCTTATCGAGGTCGTCCATGCCCATCTGCGTCCAGGTCGGACGCCCATGGTTGCACTGGCCGCTGCGCTCGGTGTGCTCCATGTCGCGTAGCAGGGCGTTCATCTCCGGCAAGGTCAGGCGCCGATTGGCACGCACCGCACCGTGGCAGGCCATGGTGCCGAGCAGTTCGTTGAGGTGGGCCTGGATACGGTCGGTGGTGCCGTATTCCAGCAGATCGGCCAGCACGTCATGCACCAGGCGGGTCGCCTCGGCCTGTTTGAGCAATGCCGGGATCTGCCGGATCGCCAGGCTTTCCGGACCCAAACGCTGCAACTCGAAGCCCAGGCGCTGAAACCATTCGCCATGCTCCTCGGCGCAATCGGCCTCGCGCTGGCTGACGGCGATGGACTCCGGCACCAACAACGGCTGGCCGCGCAGACCTTCACTGGCCATGGCGACTTTCAGCCGCTCATAGGTAATCCGCTCATGGGCCGCGTGCATATCCACGACGACCAGGCCCTGAACGTTTTCCGCAAGGATATAGATACCTTTCAACTGGGCGATCGCGTAACCCAGCGGTGGAATATCGCCCTGAGCCTCGGGTAGGCTCGCCGGTGCTCCCGGCAGCGGTGAAAAGAACTCGCGATATGCGCCCTGCGCTTCGGCGGCGGGCATTACCGGTCCCGGCGCCGAGCGCGTGCCTTGATAGCCCGCCCCTGGCGAGCGCCAGATCGACTCGGCCGGCTGCGCCTGCAACAAGCTGGCAGCCAGACCTATCTCGCCTTGCGGGCCGAACTCGCCGGCGGCCTGCCCTGTCGGCGCGAGCATCCCGGCTACTGCGGCCGGCGCCGCCAGCTGATCCTCCGGGCGCACCTCGCCCAAGGCGCGGTGCAGGGTGCCATAGAGAAAGTCGTGAACCATACGCCCGTCGCGGAAGCGCACTTCGTGCTTGGTCGGGTGTACGTTGACGTCGACCACCGCCGGATCGATTTCCAGAAACAGCACGAAGGTCGGGTGACGGCCGTTGAACAAAACGTCGCGATACGCCTGGCGCACCGCATGGGCGACCAGCTTGTCGCGCACCGTGCGGCCATTGACATAGAAATACTGCAAATCGGCCTGACTACGGGAAAAAGTCGGCAAGCCCACCCAGCCCCACAGGCGCAAGCCGTTGCGCTCGATCTCGATCGGCAGCGCCTGTTCGAGAAAGGCCGCGCCGCAGACCGAGGCCACCCGCCGTGAGCGGCTGACATCGTCACCGGCTTCGTGCAACGACAGCACCGTCTTACCGTTATGGCGCAGATGAAAACCGACATCGAAACGGGCGAGGGCCAGACGCTTGATCACTTCCTGCAGGTGATCGAACTCGGTTTTCTCGGCCTTGAGGAACTTGCGCCGTGCCGGGGTGTTGAAAAACAGGTCGCGCACTTCCACCGAGGTGCCGACCGGATGGGCCGCTGGCTGCACCCGCGGCTGCATATCGCGACCTTCGGTTTCCACCTGCCAGGCCTGTTCGGCATCGGCGGTGCGCGAGGTCAGGGTCAGGCGCGCGACCGAGCTGATCGAAGCCAGGGCCTCGCCACGAAAGCCCAGACTCATGACCTGTTCGAGATCTTCCAGCTCGCGGATCTTGCTGGTGGCGTGCCGCGCCAAGGCGAGCGGCAGATCGTCCGGAGCGATGCCGCTGCCGTCGTCGCGCACGCGCAGCAGCTTAACACCGCCCTGCTCGATATCCACTTCGATACGCTTGGCGCCGGAGTCCAGGCTGTTCTCCAGCAACTCCTTGATCACCGATGCCGGGCGCTCGACCACCTCGCCAGCGGCGATCTGGTTGGCCAGACGCGGGCTCAGCAGCTGGATACGCACTGGTTCGCTCATGGCTGCGACGCCAGGGCAGTGGCCGGGATCTGCAATTTCTGCCCCACCTTGATCACATCGGAGCGCAGCGAATTGGCGCTGCGCAGCACGCCCAGACTGATCTGATAGCGCTGGGCGATCAGCGCCAGGCTCTCGCCCGAACTGACCACATGCTCGCGGGGGCCGAGGGCGATTTTGCCGTTGTCACGCATCCAGGCGATGTAGCTGCCAGGCGGCGGGTTTTCGTGGAAGAACTGCCGCACGCCACTGGTGATAGAACGCGCCAAGGCCTGTTGATGGCCGGAAGAGGCCAGCTTGCGCGCCTCATTGGGATTGGAGATGAAACCGGTCTCGACCAGGATTGATGGGATATCCGGCGACTTCAGCACCATAAAGCCGGCCTGCTCGACCCGGCGCTTATGCAGCGGGGTAATGCGCCCCATATTGCCGAGCACCTTATTACCGACATTCAGGCTGGACGACAACGATGCGGTCATCGACAGGTCCAGCAACACGCCGGCGAGCATACGGTCCTTATCGTCCAGGCTGACGTTGCCGGCACCGCCGATCAGGTCCGACTGGTTTTCCGAATCGGCCAGCCAGCGCGCGGTTTCCGAGGTGGCGCCGCGATCCGACAAGGCATACACCGAGGCGCCGAAAGCAGCGGCCCGCGGCGCGGCGTCGGCATGAATGGAGACGAACAGGTCGGCGCCCTTCTTGCGGGCAATATCGGTGCGCTTGCGCAGCGGAATGAAGTAATCGCCGGTACGCACCAGTTCGCCACGGAAGCCTTTTTCGGCATTGATCTGGCGCTGCAGTTCCTTGGCGATCGCCAGGGTCACGTGCTTCTCGAACTGGCCCTTGACCGGCGACAACGCCCCAGGATCTTCGCCACCATGCCCGGCATCGATGGCGACGACGATATCGCGCTTGGCGCCGGCCGGCGTCGCCCGGGGCGGTGCCTGAGTCGGTGTCACCGGAACAGTTGGCGCACTGGCTGTCGTGGTGCCAGGCAACTCGGGCGCTGCAGCGGCCGCGCTGTCGAACAGATCGACGACAAGGCGATGACCGTACTGTTGATTGGGTGCCAGGGTGAAGCTCTTCGGGGTAACCGCCGCAGACAGGTCGATCACCACCCGCAGCTCTTCCGGGCTGCGCTGCGCCGAGCGCACGCCGGTGATCGGGGTATTGCTAAATGGCAAATTATCCAACTGGGTGGCCAGCTTGGCGCCACTGACATCGATAACGATGCGGTCCGGCGAGCCCAGGGTGAACACCGAGTGTTTTACCGGGCCGGACAGGTCGAAGACCAGGCGCGTGTTATCCGGCGCGCGCCACAACCGCACGCTACGCACATCCGATGCAGCCGACACTTCGACGGCAAACGCCGCCAAACCCACTGCAACCGCGATGAAAACTGCGCCAATGCGCATAGCCGACCTCATTATTTTGATCATGCCCCGATGGCCAAGGTGGCACACCAGGCTTCGCCGCGCGCTCCCTGCGCCTGCAAGCGCAAGCAACGACCGGCTGCTTTCGGCGCAATGGTAATGTCCATGTCGGCCTTTGGCAAAACGCCTGCCCCGCGCTCCGGCCATTCAACCAGGCATAACGCCTCGCCGGCGAAATAATCGCGGATGCCGAGAAACTCCAACTCCTCGGGATCGAGTAGTCGGTAAAGGTCGAAGTGAAAGGCTTGTATATCGCCTATTTCATAGGGCTCGACCAGGGTGAAGGTCGGACTTTTCACCGCCCCTACATGACCCAGGCCGCGAATGATGCCGCGTGACAAGGTGGTCTTGCCGGCCCCCAGATCGCCATGCAGATAAATCACCCCGACACCACCGCTGGCCTTGGCGATTCGCCCGCCGAGCGCCAGCATCGCCTCTTCGTCGGCGGCATATAGTTCTAGTTCAGACAAACCGAGTGCTCCCGCAATAACTGGCGAATGGCCGCGCATAGATCGCTCGCGGCCAGCCCAACCCCGTGTTCCGCCAGCCGTTCGCCGGCCCGCGCATGCAACCAAACGCCAAGACTTGCCGCCGCCATGGCGGTCAGCCCCTGCGCCATTAACGCACCGATCAACCCGGCCAGCACATCACCCAAGCCGGCACCGGCCATAACCGGATGGCCGCGATCGCATAGCAGCAACTGTCCCCCTGGGTCGGCGATCAAGCTACCTGCGCCTTTCAGCACGCACACCGCCCCGTAGCGCTTGGCCAGGGCACGGGCGGCGGCGGGGCGATCGGCCTGAACCTCTGCCGCTGTGATGCCCAATAAGCGGGCAGCTTCGCCCGGGTGCGGGGTAATCACACCGCCTTGCGGCATCTCGACCGCACCCGACGCCAACAGATTCAGCGCATCGGCATCCCATATCTGGAGCGCGTCGCTGATGGCAGCGGCCGATAACAGGCTACGCCCCCAGGCATGCTGCCCCAATCCCGGACCGACCACCCAAATGCTGGCGCGCGCCCCCAGCGCCAGCAATTGATTGGCCGAAGCAATTGCCGCGCTCATTACTTCGGGCAACCGCGCTTGCGCTGCCGCCAGGTGCTCGGCTCGCGTGGCCAGGGACACCATCCCCGCCCCCGCCCGCAAAGCGCTTTGTGCAGAAAGCAGCGCCGCACCGGCCAGACCGCGATCGCCGCCGACCACCAGCACATGGCCCAGCTGGCCCTTATGGACGCTAGGCGAACGCCGCGGCAGCCGCGGCACATTCGCCAAGCTCAGGCGCTGCGCGCTGAACGCTTGCTCGGCAACCTGATGCGCCTCGGCTTGCAGATCATCGAATCGCAATTCGCCGACGAAATCCGCCGCCACGCCGGTGAACAGTCCCAACTTCAAGCCGATCAAAGTCACCGTCAGCTGCGCCCGCACGGCAACTCCCAGCACTTCGCCGCTATCGGCCGATAAACCCGAGGGGATATCCACCGCCAGCACCGGCAGACCGCTGGCATTCAACTGACGGATGGCTTGGGCATAGGGTTCGCGCACAACGCCGGTCAGGCCGGTGCCGAGCAACGCATCGACCACCACGCCCGCCAGCGGCGCCTGCTCGGTCCAGGACGCAACAACGACGCCCGCGGCCAGCGCCTCATCGCGCGCCAGGGCGGCATCGCCCTGTAATTCGACTGGATTGCCGACCGCCAGCACGCGCACCTGCCAGCCAGCACGCAGCGCCAGGGCCGCGAGCAGATAACCGTCGCCGGCATTATTGCCACGCCCGGCCAGCACCGTGACCTCGCCCGCTTCCGGCCAGCGCCGACGCAAGGCGCGCCAGATCGCGTGGGCGGCAAGGCCCATCAGCTCGAAACCCGGCGTGCCGGCGGCGATCAGCCGGGCGTCGAGCTGGCGAACCTGGGCGGCGCTATACAGGGCAAGGGGAAGATTGTCTGGCGATTGCGGCATGCGTCGGCTCCGATGTCTGGCAGAATTATACCCACCTCCGCCCTGGCGTCCCCCTCAGCATGACCACCGACTCACTCGACCTCAATGCCCTCGCCCAATCGATCAAGGATTGGGGCCGCGAACTGGGCTTTCAGCAAGTCGGCATCGCCGGGCTGCAGCTGGGCGAGCACGAGGCGCACCTGCAGCGCTGGCTGGATGCCGGTTACCAGGGCGAGATGGACTATATGGCCGCCCACGGCAGCAAACGTTCCCACCCCGAGCAACTGGTGCCCGGCACGCTGCGAGTGATCTCGCTGCGCATGGACTACCTGCCCGGCGACACGCAGATGGCCAAACGCCTGGCCGAGCCGGAAAAAGCCTATGTCTCGCGCTACGCCTTGGGCCGCGACTACCACAAGCTGATCCGCAAACGCCTGCAGCAGCTCGCCGAGCGCATTCAGCAACAAATCGGCCCTTTCGGCTTTCGCGCCTTCGTCGACAGCGCGCCGGTGCTGGAAAAAGCCATCGCCGAACAGGCCGGCCTGGGCTGGATCGGCAAAAACACCCTGGTGCTCAATCGCAAGGCCGGCAGCTATTTCTTTCTCGGCGAGCTGTTCGTCGACCTGCCCTTGCCAGTAGATCCGCCCCACACCACCGAGCATTGCGGGCGCTGCACGGCCTGCATGGATATCTGCCCGACCGCTGCCTTCGTCGGGCCCTATGTGCTGGATGCGCGACGCTGCATTTCCTACCTGACCATCGAGCTGAAAGGGCCGATCCCCGTCGAGCTGCGCGCGCCCATCGGCAATCGGGTATTCGGCTGCGATGACTGCCAGATGGTCTGCCCATGGAACCGCTTCACCAAGCCCACCGAACAGGGCGACTTCCAGCCACGCCACCAACTCGACAATGCCGAGCTGGCCGAGCTGTTCCGCTGGAGCGAGGAGGAGTTTCTCAGCCGTACCGAGGGTTCGCCGCTACGCCGCGCTGGCTACGAGCGCTGGCTGCGCAACCTGGCGGTCGGCCTGGGCAACGCGCCCTCCAGTATCCCGGTGCTGGAAGCGCTGGAGGCCCGCCGCGAGCATCCATCGGAGCTGGTGCGCGAGCATGTGGCCTGGGCTTTGGCTCAGCATGGGCGCTAGCTGCAAGGCGGGTGACGAAGTGCGCTTTTGTAGGGTGGACATGGCGGAGCCTTGTCCACCGCTGGCGCCCAGATGGCGGACAAGCCTTCGGCATGTCCGCCCTACGAGACCGTAGATCTCGCGCATAAACACAGGATCTACGGATTCTTTGGCGAGCCTCAGACCTTGAGCAAATGCTCGCGGTAGTACTTGAGCTCGGCAATCGACTCACGGATATCGTCCAGCGCCTGGTGGCTGCCTTTTTTCACGAAGCCGTCCTTGACCTGCGGCGCCCAGCGCTCGGCGAGGATCTTCAGGGTCGAGACGTCCAGATAGCGGTAGTGGAAGTAGGCTTCCAGATTGGGCATATAGCGATAGAGGAAGCGCCGATCCTGACCGATGCTGTTGCCGCAGATCGGCGATTTGCCCTTCGGCACCCATTGTTCCAGGAAGGCGATGGTCATGGCCTCGGCCTCGGCCGGGCCGATCTTACTCTCGCGCACACGCTGAGTCAGACCGCTCTGGCCATGGGTGCGGGTATTCCACTCATCCATGCCGGCGAGCAGCGCATCGCTCTGGTGCACGGCGATCACCGGGCCTTCGGCGAGGATATTCAGTTCGCTGTCGGTGACTATGGTGGCCATCTCGATGATGACGTCTTTGTCCGGCTCCAGGCCGGTCATTTCCAGGTCGATCCAGATCAGATTCAGCGGGTTCTGCATGATGGGCTCCTTGGCTTAGATGGCAAGTCTAGCGAATAAATCAACGAGGCATGCGCCATAGCAGCAGCCGCGAGCGGCGCCAGTCATGCATCTCGATCTGCCGATCAGCCGGCACGCCCGGTACTTCGAAAGTATTGCTGATCAACAACGCACCCGCGCGCATCTGCGTTCGGGCCTTTTGCCACAATTCAGCCATGGGCGCGGGGGAGAGAAAGCAATAGACCAGATCGAACCCCGACAGATCGCAGCGCCAGAGATTTTCATAGCGAATCTGGCAATTGCCCTGGCGCCTACAACGCAGCCAGGCGATGGCGAATGACAGCGGCGCGGTCTCGACGCCGACGAATCGCCCCTGAGGAAACCGTCGCGCCAGCTCGCGCAAGGTGCCGGCAGGGCCACAACCGAGGTCGACGAAACGAAAACCCGCCGGCTGCTCAGCCAGCAACAAGGCCAACTGCTCACGGCTGCGCGGCCCGGTCAGATACAGCGGCACCCGCTCGGCAAAGCTGTTCCAGTTGAGTAGCAGCAACAGGGCAAAGCCCAGCAGAAATACCCAGGACGGCAGCGCCGCGCCGCTCAGCAGCAGTACGGCCGGGACAAAGGCCAGGTTCAGCCACCACCACCAACGCGACAACCCCAGCCATTGCCCCAGACTCGCCGCCAACAGCCCCTGCACCAGGCCGGCGGCCAGGGCGCTGGGGCGCCATGGGGAAAACTGCGCCAGCAGATAAACCACGGCGGCGACCGACAGCAACGCGCAGAGCTGCGCCAGCAATGCCAAGGGTGCCGGGTAGCGGCTCGCCAATAGTCGCGTTTTATCCATCCGCACGCCCATACAACCCTCTGCCTGCCAAAATACCGCAAGTCTAACCGCCGCCAATCGACAATGCCCGCCAGGCCGCCCGTGCTAGACTCGCAACCGCTTTCATCGCTCTTCAACTCTCGGAATCTCCATGGCCAAACGCCAACTCAACCGCCGGCAAAACTGGCGTATCGAAAAAATCCAGGGCGAACGCGCCGCCCGCGCCGCCAAACGCGAATCGCAAGCCGTGCAAACCCTGGAAGGTGGCGACCTGGGCCCCGAGCAGATCGGTCTGGTCATCGCCCACTTCGGCGTGCAAGTCGAGGTCGAGGCCCTGGATGGCGAATTGGCCGGCCAGGTATTCCGTTGCCACTTGCGCGCCAACCTGCCGACCATGGTCACCGGCGACCGCGTAGTCTGGCGTGCAGGCAACCAGGGCATAGGCGTGATAGTCGCGCAGTTGCCGCGCAGCACCGAGCTGTGCCGCCCGGATACCCGTGGACAGCTGAAGCCGGTTGCGGCCAACGTCGACCTGATCGTTATCGTCTTCGCGCCGCTGCCCGAGCCCCACGCCAATCTGATCGACCGCTACCTGGTAGCCGCCGAACACGCCGGCATTCGCCCCTTGCTGCTGTTGAACAAGACCGATCTGCTCGACGAGCAGAACGCCGTGGCGCTCAACGCCATGCTCGATGTCTACCGCCAACTCGGCTATCCGCTGCTGGAAGTCTCCGCCCATGAAGGTGACGGCATGGCGCAGCTGCAGAAACGCCTGGACGGGCATGTCAGCGTTTTCGTCGGCCAGTCCGGGGTGGGCAAATCGTCGCTGGTCAACAGTTTGTTGCCCGACGTCGATACCCGGGTCGGGGCATTGTCCGAGCTGACCGGCAAGGGCACCCACACCACCACCACGGCGCGGCTGTTCCACTTCCCCGGCGGCGGCGAGCTGATCGACTCCCCGGGCATCCGCGAATTCGGCCTGGTGCATGTCAGCCGCGACGATGTCGAAGCGGGCTTTATCGAGTTCCACGATCTGATCGGCCAGTGCCGCTTCCGCGATTGCAAACACGACCGCGAACCTGGCTGCGCCCTGCTCAAGGCTCTGGAAGAAGGCCGCGTGCATCCGCAACGGATGACCAGCTACCGACATATTCTGGCCAGCCTGCCGGAGGCGGATTACTAAACCGGCAAGCCCCCAGAAACGCAAAGGCCGCGAATGATCGCGGCCTTTTCAATTCTGCGAGACGCTTTAATCGGGCTGCTCATCGAGCGGCAAGCCGCCTTCATCGAAGATATTCAAGCGCCCCGGCTGCGCTGACGGCTCAGCGTCGGTGTCGGCGGCAGGCGACTCCGACGGCTGAGCGCTGCCTGGCCCCTCGGTTGATGCATCATCGCCTGAGGTAGAGTCGAGCGGTTCACCATCGCTCGACGCAGGCTCTGCACCCTGTTCGCCTTCGATATCGCGCTGGGCCTTCTTGGTCAGCACGATGATGTCGATCCGCCGGTTGACCGGGTTCAAAGGGTCGTCACGGTCGAACAGCGCCGAGGAGGCATAGCCCACAACCCGTGCCACCCGGTCCTCGTCGTAGCCACCGGCGACCAGGGCGCGGCGCGCCGAGTTGGCGCGGTCGGCAGACAACTCCCAGTTACCGAAATCGCCCTGCCCGACGAAGGGTTTGGCATCGGTATGGCCGCTGATGCTGATCTTGTTCGGCACCGCTTTGATGGTGTCGGCCATGGCCAGCAAAATGTCTTCGAAGTAGGGCTGCAGGCGCGCGCTGCCGAGGTCGAACATCGGCCGGTTCTCCGCATCGGTGATCTGGATGCGCAAACCGTCCTGGGTGATCTCGAACAGTATCTGGTCCTTGAAACGCTGCAATTCCGGGTTTTCTTCGACCTTGTTCTGCAACTCCTGGAGCAGAAGTTCGAGGCGTTCGCGCTCCGCCTCTTCGGCGATGCTTTCGGCCTGTTCAGGGTCGATATCGGTCTGGCCGCTGTCCTGCCGCTCTTGCGGCTCGGGGTTGAGCGTGCGATCGGGCGCCGGGGTCGGCGAACCGCCCAAATCGATGACGTAAGGGCTGGCGCTTTCGGAAAAACCGATCGGGTCTTTGAAGTATCCGGAGATCAGCTTCTTCTGTTCGGGGGTGGCCACGGACA
>CAMPJN010000075.1 GCA_946886875.1 uncultured Pseudomonas sp. | reverse complement strand
CACAACTCACCCCGGAGGTTTGCTGTGAAGTACTCACACGCATGCAGTTTCTTCGCCCTTGTCTGTTCCGCCAGTGTCTGCGCCAGTGCCCTCGCCGAGAGTTACGTGATCGGCGTTGAGGACTCGGCTTTCGCCCCCCATTACAGCCTCGACAAACAAGGCCAGTACCAGGGCTTTGCCCGCGAGTTGTTCGACCTGTTCGCCGCCAAGAGCGGCGTGCAGTTGAGCTTCAAACCTATGCCGGTGGCGCAGCTGTTGCCGGCATTGCTGGCCGGCGAGGTGGATTTCAAATACCCGGACAGCGCCAGTTGGGCTGAGGACAAGAAAGCCGGCAAGACGCTGAACTACAGCCAAGGCGTGGTCAAGTATGTCGATGGTGTATTGGTCGCGCCGCAGCGCCAGGGCCAACCCATCGAACAGCTCAAGCGTCTGGCCATGGTCGACGGCTGGACGCCCTGGGGTTATCAGGAGCGCATCGATGAACGGAAAATCGCCCTGACCTATAGCGACGATCTGCGTCAGATGATCCGCTTGGCACTGAAAAAAGAAGCCGACGGCGCCTACTTCAATGTGGTGGTGGCGACCCACTATCTCGACAATATCCGCGCCCGCCCAGGCGCGCTGGTGTTCGACGCCAAGTTGCCGCATAGCCGTGGCAGCTTCCATCTTTCCACCCTGAAGCATTCGCAGCTGCTGCAGCGCTTCGATCGTTTTCTGGTCGAGCAGCACGCCGAGGTGGCCGAGTTGAAGGCGCGTTACCAGGTCGAAGCCAACCTGGATTCGGAGTACATGGGCCTGGAGCAGTGGAAGGTGGACTTCCTCAAACGTCAGCAGAGCAAGAACGCCAGCGGTGGTTGAGCCATTGGTCAGCTGCCGCTCTACGACAACTGCCGCTCGGCACTTTCCTTGAACCATCGTCTGATCGACTCAGTCCACTTTACGGGTGGCCGGGGTTCGCCTTGGCCGAAGTAAGAAGGATTGTACGAGGAGAACGAAATGGACAATAAAGAGGTAATTTCAGTACTCAACGATCTGATCGAAACCAGCAAAGACGGTGAGAAAGGTTTTCAGGAATGTGCCGAGAATATTCAGAGCATTCAGCTTAAAAGTTTATTCAACCAGCGGGCGCAAGAGTGCGCTGCAGCTGCCGCCGATCTGCAGCAATTGGTCCGCGATCTGGGCGGCGATCCGGAAAAAAAATCCAGTGTCGCCGGAGCCTTGCACCGTCGCTGGGTCGACCTGAAAAGCCTGCTCACCGGCAAGGACGACGAAGCCATTCTCAATGAATGCGAGCGTGGTGAAGACGTGGCGCTGAAACGCTACAAGGAAGCTTTGGAAGAAGACCTGCCGGCGTCCATCCGCATGGTCGTCGAGAAGCAATGGCAAGGCGTGAAGCGCAATCACGATCAGGTTAAATCCTTGCGCAACCTGGCCCGCGCCAGCTGATCGCACGGCAGTCGTTAGCCAGGTTTACCAATGGGGGTAGCGTAACGTGCTACCCCCTCTTTCGTCTGGCTACCGCGCTGCATCCCACCGCATCGCCCGCAGCGAACGGTGCGTTCATTGCTACCAATGCCAGCCCGGGTTCCTCCCAAAGTACCATTCTGCCGAGCGGGTTCCCGGTGCATAACTAGCACTACCGGAATTCACCGGCTGACAAGAAGAGGACCGCGCCATGTGGACTAAACCCGCCTTTACCGATCTGCGCATTGGTTTCGAAGTCACGATGTACTTCGCCAATCGTTGATCCGCCTTGCCCCGGCCCCGTCGGGGCATCTGACTGGGAACCCAGCATGCATATCCATATTCTCGGCTCCGCCGCCGGCGGTGGTTTTCCGCAATGGAACTGCAATTGCCGCAATTGCCGCGGCATGCGCGATGGCAGCGTCCGCGCGCAGCCGCGTACGCAGTCCTCGATTGCCCTGAGCGACAACGGCAAGGACTGGATTCTGTGCAACGCATCGCCCGATATCCGCGCGCAGATCGAGTCGTTCCCGGCGCTGCAGCCGGCACGCAAAACCCGCGATACGGCGATTGGCGCCATAGTGCTGATGGACAGCCAGATCGATCACACCACAGGTCTGCTGACCCTGCGCGAAGGTTGCCCGCACCAGGTGTGGTGTACCGAGATGGTCCATCAGGACCTGACCACGGGTTTCCCGCTGTTCACTATGCTCGAGCACTGGAACGGCGGCCTGCGGCATAACCTGATCGAGCTGGATGACGTGCCTTTCGGCATCCCCGCTTGCGCGGATCTGCAAATCACCGCGGTGGCCCTGCGCAGCAGCGCGCCGCCGTATTCGCCGCACCGCGGCAACCCGCACCCGGGCGACAACATCGGTCTGTTCGTCGAAGACCGGCGCACCGGCGGCAAGTTGTTCTACGCCCCCGGTTTGGGGCAGGTCGATGAATCATTGCTGGCCTGGATGCGCCGCGCCGATTGCCTGCTGGTCGACGGCACGCTGTGGCGCGACGACGAGATGCGTTTGTGCGAGGTTGGCGACAAGCTCGGCAGCGAGATGGGCCATCTGCCGCAAAGCGGCCCCGGCGGCATGATCGAGTTGCTCGATGGCCTGCCGGCGCAACAGAAGATTCTGATTCATATCAACAACACCAACCCCATCCTCGACGTCGATTCGCCCGAGCGCGCTGAACTCAGCGCCCACGGCATCGACGTCGCCTGGGACGGCATGAGCATTAATTTGTAGGGTGCGCTGTGCGCACTGGAGAGCTTCGATGAGCCAATCCGCCATGAGCCCTGCTGAGTTCGAGCAAGCGCTGCGCGCCAAGGGCGCCTACTACCATACCCATCACCCGTTCCATCAGGCGATGTACGCCGGCCGCTCCAGCCGCGAGCAGATCCAGGGCTGGGTGGCCAACCGCTTCTATTACCAGGTGAACATCCCCCTGAAGGATGCGGCGATCATGGCCAACTGCCCGGATCGCGATACCCGCCGCGAGTGGATCCAGCGCATCCTCGACCACGACGGAGTTCCGGGCGAGGAGGGCGGCATCGAAGCCTGGCTGCGCCTGGCCGAGGCGGTGGGCCTGGACCGGGAGCAGGTGCTGTCGCAGGAATTGGTGCTGCCGGGCGTGCGCTTCGCCGTCGATGCCTACGTCAACTTCGCCCGCCGCGCCAACTGGCAGGAGGCGGCCAGCAGTTCGTTGACCGAATTGTTCGCCCCGCAGATCCATCAGTCGCGTCTCGATGCCTGGCCGCAGCATTACCCCTGGATCGATCCCAGCGGCTACGCCTATTTCCGCAAGCGCCTGACCGAGGCGCGGCGCGATGTCGAACATGGTTTGCGCATCACCCTGCAGCACTACACCACCCTCGAGGGCCAGCAGCGCATGCTGGAAATTCTGCAATTCAAGCTGGATGTGCTCTGGAGCATGCTCGACGCCATGAGCATGGCCTACGAGCTGGAGCGCCCGCCTTATCACACGGTGACCCGTGACCCTATTTGGCATCGGGGCATCGCGTTATGAGCCATGGTCAATCGGTGCTCACGGCGCATTCCATAGCTGGCGTATCCATCGTAGGGTGCGCCGCGCGCACTACAGCGGAGTCGAGTGTATGAGCCAGTCTTTTGTCAGCATGACCCCCCGGCTGCGCCGCGGCTTTCGCCTGCAGTTCGAGCCGGTGCAGAACTGCCACGTGCTGCTCTATCCGGAAGGCATGATCAAGCTCAATGACAGCGCTGGGGAAATCCTCAAGCAGGTCAACGGCAGCCATAGCGTCGGCCAGATCATCGCTGCGCTGAGCGAGCGCTTTCCCGATGTGCCAGGGCTCGATGAAGACATCCTGGCCTTTATGGAGGTAGCCAATGCACAGTTCTGGATCGAGCTTCAGTAAGCCGGGCCATGAAGCGGGCCCGCCGCTGTGGCTGCTCGCCGAGCTGACTTACCGCTGCCCGCTGCAGTGCCCGTACTCCTCCAACCCGCTGGACATCAGCCAGCAGGGCGCCGAGTTGACGACCGCCGAGTGGATCGAAGTATTCCGCCAGGCCCGTGAGCTGGGTGCGGCGCAGCTGGGTTTTTCCGGCGGCGAACCGCTGGTGCGCCAGGACCTCGCCGAGTTGATCAAGGCCGCCCGAGATCTGGGCTACTACACCAACCTGATCACCTCCGGCATCGGCCTGACCGAGGCGCGCATCGCCAGCTTCAGCGAGGCCGGACTCGACCATATCCAGATCAGCTTTCAGGCCGCCGACGAGGAGGTCAACAACCTGCTCGCCGGCTCGAAAAAAGCCTTCGCCCATAAGCTGGCCATGGCCCGCGCGGTCAAGGCCCACGGCTACCCGATGGTGCTGAACTTCGTCACCCACCGGCACAACATCGACAACATCGAGCGGATCATCGAGCTGTGCCTGGAGCTGGAGGCGGACTTCGTCGAGTTGGCCACCTGTCAGTTCTACGGCTGGGCCGAACTCAACCGCGCCGGCCTGTTGCCGACCCGCGCCCAGCTTGAGCGCGCCGAGCGCATCACCAACCAATGGCGTGACAAGCTGGCCGCCGAGAATCACCCGTGCAAGCTGATCTTCGTCACCCCGGATTACTACGAGGAGCGGCCCAAGGCCTGCATGAACGGCTGGGGCAATCTGTTCCTCGACATCACCCCGGACGGCACCGCGTTGCCCTGCCACAGCGCCCGCCAGTTGCCGGTGCAGTTTCCCAATGTGCGCGAGCACAGCATCGAACATATCTGGCGCGATTCCTTCGGCTTCAACCGCTTTCGCGGCGACGATTGGATGCCCGAGCCTTGCCGCTCCTGTGACGAAAAGGCCAAGGATCATGGCGGCTGCCGCTGCCAGGCATTCATGCTCACGGGCGACGCCAGCAATACCGACCCGGTATGCAGCAAGTCGGCGCATCACGGCATCATCCTCGCCGCCCGCGAACAGGCCGAGCAGGCGCCGGGCGCGTTGGAAAACCTGCAGTTCCGCAACGAAAAGGCCTCGCAAATCATATGCAAGGCGTAGGGCGCGCCGATCCCGATCTTATCTGGAGTGCGGATCAAGCCGCGGCGGCCAGCGCTGATTTCGCAGAGCTGCACACTGCCCACGACGGCCTGCTGTGGGTGGCTTTCGATCCGCAACAGGCGCGTTGCGGCCTGTTCTTCTGGCGTGACGGCGAAGTGCGCGAGCTGACCCCTCCGGGCTATTCCGTGCGCAGTCGGGTCTACGAATACGGCGGCGGTGCCTGTTGCGCCACCGACCAGGGGGCGGCTTTCGTCAACGAAACGGACCAGCAGATTTACCTGCTGACGTCCATTGACGTTGGTGCGCATGGCGCACCCTACGTGCTGACCACCCGCCCGGATTGCCGCTACGGCGACCTGTCCTTCGTCTCCGCCTGGCAGGCGCTGTTGGCTGTGGAGGAAAGCCACGAGGCGGCCGGGGTGATCCATCGCCTGGTGCGTATCGGCCTGGATGGCGAGCGTCGGGTGCTGGTCGAAGGTGCCGACTTCTATGCCGGCCCCGTTGCCAGCCCGGACGGGCGCCAGCTGGCCTGGATCGAATGGGACAGACCCTATCAACCCTGGGTCGCCACCCGTCTGTGCCTGTGCGAGGACGAGGGGCCGAAGCGGGTTCTGGCCGGCGCTGGCAACGACCAGTCCCTGCAGCAGCCGCGCTTCAGCGTCGACGGCCAACTCTGGGTGCTCTCCGACCGCCACGGCTGGTGGCAGCCCGTGCGTGCCACCGATATTTCCGCGGTATCCGAAGGTGCATCACCCTACGATCACGCGCCTGCGCCCTGGCAGTTGGGCGGCTGCACCTATCTGCCGATTGAGTCGGATGCCATGCTGCTGAGTCGCTTCGAACAGGGCTTCGGCGTGCTGGTAGGGTGCGCCGCGCGCACCGATGCGGTAGGCGCCAGTGCCTACGGTGCGCATGGCCTAGGCGGTCCTGCGTCACTCTTCGAGCGGCGTCACGCTGACAGCTTCACCCGTTTTCGTGCCCTGGCGGCGGATGCCGAGCATTACTACTGCATCGCCGCTGCGCCGGATCGTCTGCCGGCGATACTGGCTATTGCCCGCAACAGTGGCGAGTTGGCCATTCTTGCGGGTGGCGGGCAGCCCCTGGACGTAGCCCATCTGCCTCAGCCGCAGCCCTTTGACTGCCCGGTAAGCGCTGGCGAACGCTGTCATGGTTTTTTCTATACGCCGGTTGAGGGTGGCGAGAAGCCGCCGCTGCTGGTCTTTCTCCATGGCGGGCCCACTTCGGCCTGCTACCCGGTGTTCGATCCGCGCATTCCGTTCTGGACCCTACGCGGCTACGCCGTGCTCGACCTCAACTACCGTGGCAGCAGCGGTTATGGTCGCGCCTACCGTCTGCGTCTGGCGGGGAAGTGGGGCGCGCTTGAGGTGGAGGATGTCCGCGCCGCCGTTGCCAAGCTGGCGGATGAGGGTGCTATCGACCCGGCGCGGGTATTCGTGCGCGGTGCCAGTGCGGGCGGCTACAGCGCCCTGTTTGCCTTGATAAGCGGCGGCTTTGCCGGCGGCGCCAGCCTCTATGGGGTCAGCGATCCTCTGGGGTTGCGCCAGGTGACGCACAAGTTCGAAGCCGACTACCTCGACTGGCTGATCGGCGACCCCGTGCTTGATGCCGAGCGCTATGCCGCGCGCACGCCATTGCTGCATGCAGACAAAATCACCGCGCCGCTGATCTTCTTCCAGGGCGGCCTCGACGCGGTAGTGCTGCCGGCACAAACCGAGTCCATGGTCGAAGCGCTCGGCAGCCGCGGCCTGGCAGTGGAATATCACCTGTACCCTGAGGAGCGCCATGGCTTTCGCCAGGCTCGCAATCAGGCCCATGCGCTGGAACAGGAATGGCGTTTCTACCAACGCCTGCGGACTGAAGCGGAGCGGCTGTCTTAGCCGCGTGCCACGCGACTCTGGTTGCATTGCATTGGCAGGCGAATGCAGTAGGCTGACAGCTATTCATCCAACCAGCAGTAGGCCGAGGCATGAGCGCCGATATCAGTTTGCACCGTAAATTCGTTTCGCCGGAAATCGTCTTCGGCGCCGGCTGCCGGCACAGTGTCGGCAACTACGCCAGCAACTACGGTGCGCGCAAAGTGCTGCTGGTGTCGGACCCGGGCGTGCTCGCCGTCGGCTGGGTCGCCGATGTGCAGGCCAGCCTGCTGGGGCAGGGGATCGAGCACTGCCTGTATACCCAGGTGTCGCCGAATCCACGCTCCGAAGAGGTGATGGCCGGCGCCGAGCTTTATCGCAGCGAGGGGTGCAACGCGATAGTCGCAGTGGGCGGTGGCAGCCCGATGGACTGTGCCAAGGGCATCGGCATCGCCGTCGCCCACGGCCGCAATATCATCGAATTCGAGGGCGTCGATACTCTGCGCGTACCGAGCCCTCCGCTGATCCTGATCCCGACCACGGCAGGCACCTCGGCTGACGTCTCGCAGTTCGTGATCATCTCCAACCAGGAACAGCGGATGAAGTTCTCCATCGTCAGCAAGGGCGCGGTGCCCGATGTCTCGCTGATCGATCCGGAAACCACCCTGAGCATGGACCCGTTCCTCTCCGCCTGTACCGGCATCGATGCCCTGGTGCATGCCATCGAAGCCTTCGTTTCCACCGGCTCGGGGGCGTTGACCGATGCCCATGCGCTGGAGGCGATGCGCCTGATAAATGGCAATCTGGTGGCGATGATCGCCAACCCCAACGATATCGCCCTGCGCGAGAAAATCATGCTCGGCAGCATGCAGGCCGGCCTGGCGTTCTCCAATGCGATCCTTGGCGCGGTGCACGCGATGGCGCACAGCCTGGGCGGTTTCCTCGATCTGCCGCACGGGCTGTGCAATGCGGTGCTGGTCGAACACGTGGTTGCGTTCAACTACAACGCCTCGCCCGAGCGCTTCAAAATGGTCGCTGAAACCCTCGGCATCGACAGTCGCGGTTTGACTCATGCGCAGATCCGTTTGCGCTTGATCGAGCACCTGATCCAGTTCAAGCGTGCCGTTGGCTTCCATGAAACCCTCGGCCTGCATGGCGTCAGCAGTAGCGACATTCCCTTCCTTTCGCGCAATGCCATGCAGGACCCGTGCATCCTCACCAACCCGCGGGACTCGACCCAGAGCGATGTCGAGGTCGTCTATGCCGAAGCCCTCTGACGAGCAGCGCGAGGCGCTCAATGCGTTGCTCGGGCTGGGTGGCCATTCGGTCCGCAAGAGCCACTATCCGGAACTGCTGACCCGTCTGGAGGAATTGGAGGCCGAGCGCAATCGCTATAAATGGCTGTTCGAGCATGCGGTGCACGGCATCTTCCAGGCCAGCCTGCAGGAAGGGATGCGCGCGGCCAATCCGGCGTTGGCGCGCATGCTCGGTTACGACGACCCGCAGGAGGTGCTGTGGTCGTTGAGCGACCTGCAGCATTTGTTCGTCGGGGGCGCGGAGGAGCTGCAGCGGATTCGTCAGGTGCTGACCACCGAGCCGGGGCTGTTCTGGTATGAAACCCAGTTGCGGCGCCAGGATGGAAGCGTCATCGAGGTGCTGATGAACCTGTTGCTCAAGCCCGACGCGCAGGGCTTGTTCGAGGGCTTCGTCGCCGATATCACCGAGCGCAAGCTGGCGCAGCAGCGCTTGCAGCAACTCAACGACGAGCTGGAGCAGCGGGTCGGTGCACGCACCGCCGAGTTGCAGGAGGCCAACCGCAACTTGCTGCAGCAGATCGTCGAGCGCAAGCGCATCGAGCAGGCTCTGCGCGAAGCGCGCGACGCCGCTGAAGCCGCCAACCTGAGCAAGGATAAATACCTGGCGACCGCCAGCCACGACTTGTTGCAGCCACTGAACGCTGCCCGGCTGCTGATCTCCACCTTGCGCGAACGCAGTTTGCCAATGGCCGAGCACAACCTGGTCGAACGCAGCCACCAGGCATTGGAGGGCGCCGAGGATCTGCTTACCGACTTGTTGGATATCTCCAAACTCGACCAGGCGGCGATCAAACCGGACATCGACATTTACCGTTTGGAGCAACTGCTCGCGCCTCTGGAATCTGAGTTCCAGTCGGTGGCCGCCGCCGAGGGCTTGAGCCTCAGGGTGCGCATCGCACCTTATGCGATCAGCACCGACTTTCGCTTGCTCACGCGGATCTTGCGTAATTTTCTCAGCAATGCCTGTCGCTATACCGAACAGGGCGGCATCCTGCTCGGTGCGCGCAAGCGTGGCGAGTTTCTCGAGTTGCAGGTTTGCGACAGCGGTCGCGGTATCCCCGAGGATCAACTGGAGCGGATTTTTCTCGAATTCAACCAGCTGAATATCGGTCGCGCCGCCGAGCGTCGCGGCGTCGGTCTCGGTTTGGCCATCGTCGACCGCATCGCCCGCATGCTGGGTTATCCGGTCAAGGTCCGTTCGCAGCCGGGGCGCGGCTCGGTGTTCAGTATTCGCGTGCCGCTGGCGCAGCCGCTCGCGACTGTTCCTGCCGCGCCGTTGGCCCGCGCGCCGCTTGGCGATCCATTGCCGGGACAGCGCCTGTTGGTGCTGGATAACGAACTGAGCATTCTGCACAGCATGGCCGCATTGCTCGAACAATGGGGCTGCGAGGTGGTTACCGCTGTCGATCAGCAAGCGGCATTGCAGGCGCTGGGGCAGCACGCGCCGGATCTGATTCTGGCGGATTTTCACCTCGATCATGAGGTGACCGGCGATCAGGTGGTGCAAGCCTTGCGGCAGCATTTCTCCTGCGAAATTCCGGCGGTGATCATCACCGCCGACCGTAGCGACCAATGCCGCCGCGAGCTGCAGCGCATGGGCGTGCCGTTGCTCAACAAGCCGGTGAAACCAGCCAAGCTGCGTGCGGTGCTTAGCCAACTGCTCTGCGAGCCTGAACAGCCGTAGCTTTCAGTGAAAAATCACTGCCAGCATCTGTGAACGCATGCCGGTTCGCCTGGTCGAATTTATTGTCGATAAGGAGAATAATCATGCTTAAAACCACATTTTTCCGGCGTTTGGCTGCGTTATTGGCGATTTTTCATCTGCTCGTGGTGGTCCAGGTTCCCATGGCCAATGCGGCGATGATAGGTACCGCCGAGGTTTTGATCGCGCAGCAGCAACAGGTCGATCGTCCGCAACTAATCAGCATGCTCGACGATCAGGGTGTACGGGACAAATTGCACAGCATGGGCGTCGACCGTTCGCAGGTGGAGGCTCGTATCAACAACCTGACCAATGCCGAGCTGGCGCAATTCAACCAGCAACTCTCTGAAGCGCCTGCTGGTGCGGGTATCGGTGTGCTCGGGGTCATCGTATTGTTCTTGGTGATCTTCATCGTCACGGATATGCTCTGCGCCACCAATATCTTCAGTTTCGTAAAATGCATAGATCGCTGATTGGCATTCGTTTTCTTCCCCTCGCTTTAATTTTGCTGCTTGCAGCCTGCGCGAAGTCTCCGGTGTTGCCACCGCAGACTTCGCGTTTGCCTGAGCGGGTGGAATTGAGCGATGTGCCTTTTTTTGCCCAGACTGCCTACCAGTGCGGGCCGGCAGCGTTGGCCATCATGCTCAACCAGCGTGGGGTGACGACCAGTCCTGGTTTGCTCAAGGATCAGGTGTTCATCCCTGGCCGCGAGGGTAGCTTGCAGGTCGAGATGGTCGCCGCGGCCCGCAGCCACGACATGCTGGTATATCCGCTGCAGCCGAGTTTGGATGCCGTGCTTGCCGAAGTTGCAGCGGGCAATCCGGTATTGGTGCTGCAAAACCTGGCTTTCGGCTGGTATCCGCGCTGGCATTTCGCGGTGGTGGTCGGCTATGACCAGCGCGAGCGCACCATGATTCTGCGTTCGGGAACCCATCGGCGTTGGCTCACCAGTTTCAGCAGTTTCGATAAGACCTGGGCGCGCGGCGAACGTTGGGCTGTGCTGACCTTGCCGACGGACAAATTGCCGGCGCGGGCCGAGTTGCGGCCCTGGCTCAAAGCCGCCAGCGACCTTGAGGAAACCGGGCGCAGCGAAGCCGCTAGTCGTGCTTATCGCACCGCGGTCAAACAATGGCCAGATGAGTCGATTGCCTGGTTCGCCCTGGCCAATAGCCGTTATGCCAGTGGCGATATAGCTGGTGCCGAAGGTGCCTTGCGCAAAAGCTTGGCGCACCAACCGGATTTCGCCGCGGGTTGGTTCAATCTGTCGCAGCTCCTGAGCGAGCGCGGTTGCCCCCTGATTGGCGAACAAGCCAGAGCCTGTGCTCAGCGCCTGGCGCCTGAAGACAAGCGATTCGCCGCAAGTACGAGCCAACCGGTAGCTGCAGTGGGGCAGTGCGCCGCGCTGCCGATATGTCCCTCAGCTAATTGATAGAGATGCAATGAAAAACGGCGCCTTTGTTGGGCGCCGTTTTTCATTGTGAATAAAGATCAGAAACCGAGTCTGTCGCGCAAGCTGTAGTACCAGGCGCCCATGGCAGTAAAGGGCACGCGCAGCAGCTGGCCGCCCGGGAAGGGGTAGTGTGGTAGCCCTGCGAAGGCGTCGAAGCGTTCCGCCTGGCCGCGCAGCGCTTCGGCCAGTACCTTGCCGGCCAGGTGGGTGTAGGTCACGCCGTGGCCGCTGCAGCCTTGCGAGTAATAGATGTTGTCGCCCAGCCGGCCGACCTGTGGCAAGCGCGAAAGGGTCAGCAGGAAATTGCCGGTCCAGGCGTAGTCGATTTTCACGTCTTTCAGCTGCGGGAAGGCTTTGAGCATCTTCGGACGGATGATCGCCTCGATATTCGCCGGATCGCGCGCGCCGTAGACTACGCCGCCGCCGAAGATCAGTCGCTTGTCGCCGCTGAGGCGGTAGTAGTCGAGCAGGTAGTTGCAGTCTTCGACGCAGTAGTCCTGGGGCAGCAGGCTTTTCGCCAGTTCGTCGGGCAAGGGTTCGGTGGTGACCACCTGGGTGCCGCAGGGCATCGACTTGGCCGACAACTCGGGAACCAGATTGCCCAGGTAGGCATTGCCGGCCACTACCACGAACTTGGCCTTGATCCGCCCATTGGGCGTATGCACCACCGGGCTCGCGCCGCGCTCGATGCGCACGGCCGGCGATTGTTCGTAGATCACACCACCCAGCGATTCGACCGCCGCCGCCTCGCCCAAGGCCAGGTTGAGCGGGTGGATATGGCCGCCGCTCATATCGAGCATGCCGCCTTGATAGATATCGGTCGCCACTACTTCACGAATGCGTTTGGCGTCCAGCAGTTCGAGCTGGGTATGGCCATAGCGCTCCCACAGCTTCTTCTGCGCTTCCAGGTGTCCCATTTGCTTGGCGGTGACCGCGGCAAATACGCCGCCATCCTTGAGGTCGCACTGAATGTTGTATTTGGCAATGCGCTCACGAATGATCCGACCGCCTTCGAAGGCCATGTGACCCAGTAGCTGTGCCTGTTTAGCCCCGACAGTGCGTTCGATCACGTCGATATCGCGGCTGTAACTGTTGACGATCTGCCCGCCGTTGCGACCCGAGGCGCCGAAACCGACTTTGGCGGCTTCGACGATGCTGACCTTGAAGCCGCTCTCCAATAGGGCGATGGCCGTAGATAAGCCGGTGTAGCCGGCGCCTACGATGCACACATCGGTTTCTACTTCGCCGTTCAGTTCCGGCCGGGCCGGTGCTGAGTTAGCAGAAGCGGCGTAATAGGACTGTGGGTACGCTGTGTGCGCCATTTTGTAACCTCTGTTCTTTATTTTTTACGAATGCGCCGATGCTACCCGAGATGAAAAACCTCGGCTAGTGCCCTGTACGAAATATTAAACGCCCCATAGAACAGTAAAAAATTCGCTTATTCAGACAGTTAGCGAAAAAAGTGTTGACTCTTTTTTGCGTCTCCGTAAAATGCCGCCCCATCGTAGGCACATAGCTCAGTTGGTTAGAGCACCACCTTGACATGGTGGGGGTCGTTGGTTCGAATCCAATTGTGCCTACCAAATTCGATAAAAAGGGTCGCCCAGGCGACCCTTTTTTA
>CAMPJN010000074.1 GCA_946886875.1 uncultured Pseudomonas sp. | reverse complement strand
ACTTGGTCGCATTGCTACCCATGGACGACACTTGGAAGTTGTACTGCTTGAACACTTCCTCCCAACGCACCACGTCCATCGACGATTGGGTTTCACCGGCAAGAGCGGCAAATACGCGAGTCGATTGATGCTCCACCGGGTCGCTGCTGTTGAGGTTGGCCATGTCGTCATGGAACGCCAACCAGAGGCCCGTGCTGGCCCCGGCCGAGCTGCCCATGGCGATGACCTTCTGCGGGTTGATATTGAAGTTGTTCTGGTAGTGCTTGACGAACTGCACCGAACGCTTCGCGCCACGCAGGGATTTGATCAAGCCCTCGGTGTCGCCTCTTTCCAGCAGGGGGTAGTTGATCGAAGCAAAGGCCACGCCTTTGTTGAGCAGTTCGACGATCATTTTCTGGTTGCTGGAGGTGTAGGCTTTTTCCTTGCTGCCCGAGGAGAAGCCGCCGCCATGGATGAAGATCACCAGGGGCGTTTTGCTCTTGCTCGAGTAGTTCGCCTTGGGCACGAAAATATCCAGCTTATGCCGCTCGTGGGGCCCGTAAGCCACATCTTTGACGAAGTAGGCCGAGGCCGAACCCAAGCTGAAGGGCGGGCTGCTCGGCTTCAGGCTGAGGGCCGAGGCCATGGATGGAATCAGCGCAGTGCCGACGATCGTAGCCGCCAGCAACGCGCCCTTGAGGGTGGTCCGTGCCGCTTGTGGCAGGGTTTTACGGGCAGTGGAACGAATTGCAAGTTTGAACATGACTGATCTCTCTCGTTTGAGGACTACTTTTCAGTCGAGGTACAGCTCATCCTTGTATCGGTAATTGCTTACTCGGCGCTCCAGCCAGATACACGCGAACTAAAAAAAACTGAGTTACAGCATTGCTGAAAGCCGAGGTACGTAATGCTTGTGCAGTCCGCGTCTCAGCGGGGCGCATGATGTGTGGATGTTCTAAGAAAGATAAGAGCCATTGGTCGATAGGGTTGGCGTCAATATTTTGTTGTTATGCTTGTTTGATATTAAATTGCCCTATGATATTGCACTTTGCCAGCATGTGCTTTGCCCTGATTTTGCGAGATTAATAAAAAATACGCGTCAAGAATTTGTTATGTGTCATTGCGCCAGTAAACGAGCGGCTGTGAAAAATGGAACTTAAATTCCGATAAGCGGTAGTGTAATAAACTCTGATTTAATAGATGTCATGGGTTATTACATGCTGGCGCAATGATGTATATGCGCTTATACGGAGATAGATCAGCCGGTTTTTTGCAACGATGGCCGTGTCAGACGCTCGGCGAGACTTCTGTAGGCCAGAGGAAGTGGCATTTGTAGGCTTTGTTCGGGGGTGAATGACAGCGGGCATTGCGCTGACAGAACCCTGCCCAGATAGGGCATTGAACGTCTGAGATATGTGGTAATGCGTTATACGTCTAAGCCATTCACTCAAGTAAACGTGCCGTTATAAAGTGCCTGAATACTGGCTATATGGTGACATTTTGTAGTCGTTGGGGTGAGATGCGTCGATGTCGGGCCTATATGTGGGGTGCCTATATATAGAAGTGATGCGTTCGTTTGTTGTATGACAACTAGCGCGGTAACACCTTTAGCGGGGCTGGCAACCGGGCGCTGTTATTGATAGTTGTAGTCGTATGCCAAGCACGCAGTATTAGTGGCTGCCAGTCATATATCCGGTACAAGTTGTTAGTCGTTCAGTGCTCCAGATGTTCCGCCGGCGCCGGTTTACCAAACAGATAACCCTGGAAGTTATGGCAACCCAATTGCAATAAGGCAACATGCTGTTCACGGTTTTCCACACCTTCGGCGATGACCTGCAAATTCAGGTTGCTGCCCAGCGCCACTATGGTGCGCACTATGGCGGCATCGCTGGGGTCGATCAGCAGGTCGCGCACGAACGACTGATCGATCTTCAAGCAATCCAGGGGCAGGCGCTTGAGGTAGTTGAGCGATGAGTAGCCGGTGCCGAAGTCGTCCAGCGAGAAACGCACGCCGCACGCTTTCAGCTGGGTCATCTTGACGATCATCGCTTCCACGTCTTCGACCAGCTGGCTTTCGGTCAACTCAAGTTCCAGGCGCGCCGGATTGGCGCCGGTTTCCTCCAGCGCGCTGAGCACGTCTTCGACGAAATCGGGATGATGGAATTGCCGGGCGCTGACATTGATCGCCAGGGTGACGCCCTGCATTTCGACGAGCTGTGCCCACACCACCAGTTGTCGGCAGGCGGTGTAGAGAATCCAGCGGCCCAGGGGTAGGATCAGCCCGGTTCTCTCCGCCAGCGGAATAAAGGCGTCGGGGGTTACCAGCCCCCTACTCGAATGTTGCCAGCGAATCAGCGCCTCGGCGCCGAATAGCCGGCCATTGTGGTTTACCTTGGGTTGGTAATGCAGGACGAACAGGTGCTCGCGCAGGCTCTGGCGTAAGTCGTTTTCCAGGTTGGCGCGGGCGCTGACCTCGGCCTGCATTCTCGGGCTGAAATACCTCAGGGTGTTGCGCCCGGCGGACTTGGCTTCATACATCGCCAAATCGGCACGTTTGAGCAGTTCGTCGACGGTATTGTGATCATCGGAAAACAGCGCGATACCGATGCTCGCGGTGCTGCTGTAGCTGCGCGCCTGCAGGGTATAGGGCGCTGCCAGTGCCTGGAGAATCTTGTGGGTGACGCTGTCGAGCTGCTGAATCGCGGTGTCGCGGTCCAGGCTCAAGTCTTCGATCATCAATACAAATTCGTCGCCGCCCAGCCGCGCCAGGGTGTCCTGCTCGCGCACATGTTTGAGCAGGCGCTGGGCGACCTGTTGCAGCAGGCGGTCGCCCATGTCGTGGCCGAGGGTATCGTTAAGGTCCTTGAAGTTGTCCAGGTCGATAAACAGCAACGCGCCTTCTTTCTTGCTGCGTGCGCGCTGCGCCAGGGCGTGCTGCAGCCGATCAATCAGCAGGCGGCGGTTGGGCAGGCCGGTGAGGGTGTCGTAGAAGGCCAGCTGATGGATCCGCTCGAGATTGCGCTTGTGTTCGCTGATATCGGTGGAGATGCCGCACAAGGCATAGATGCTGCCGTCCGGATGGCGCAGTGGCAGTTTTACCGAGAGGAAGGTGCGTTCCTCACTGCCATCCGGACGGCGATTGACTTCTTCGCGTTCGACCCGCTCGCCGAGCTGCAATACGCGGCGGTCGTTTTGGTGCATATCGGCCGCGCTCGGGGCATCGAAGAAGTCTTCGTCGCTGTGGCCGATTACCTCGTCGCGAGGCAGGCCGAACAGCTCGCAGACTTTGCGGTTGGCGTATTGGTAGTTGAGTTGTGGGTCCTTGATATAGATGTAGGCTTCGACGCTATCGAGAATGGTGTTCAGGCGTTGTTCGCTGGCTTTTATATGGCGGGTTTGCCTGGCCACCTGGCGGCGTAACAGCAGGGCGCCGCCGGTGGCCGCGAGCAACAGACCGATAAGAACGGCCAGCCCCCACCAGACGGCTTTCGGCAGCGATAGCGCGGGTTGATTGTCGCCCCAGCGGTGCAGGGTCTGGTAATAGAACGAATTGGGCGATTCCTGCCACTCCAACAAGTAATGGTCGATACGTTCGAGCAGATCGCTGTTGCGGCCCTTGTCGGTGGCATAGAACAGCTGCGCCGGCAGAAAGATGATCGGTGTGGCATGCAAGCGGTAATAGGGTGCATGGACGTTACCAAAGCGCTGGTTGGCTACCGCCGCGTCGGCCTGTCCGTCGGCCACCAGTCTGAAGCCTTCTTCGATCCGTTGCAGGGGTAGTAACTGGGTGTCCAGGCCGAAACTGTCGAGCAGCTCTTCCAGGTATTCCTCCTGAATGGAATCGGCCAATACCGCGATGCGTTTGCCTTTGAGATCGAGCGCGGAATCCAGAATGACGTCGCGGCGGCTATACAGCTGCGACCAGCTGAGCAGCGAGGGCACCTGATGGAAGTCCATTAAGCGGATACGTGTCGGCGTACGCGCGACATCCGGCAGCAGGTCTATTTCACCGCTGCGCAGCAGCTGCAAGCAGGTCTGCCACTTGCAAGGCACCGGGGTCAGTCGCCAGTTTTCCTGGCGGGCGATTTCATTGAGCAGGTCGCCGAGAATGCCCGAGAGGCCACCGGTGGCGCTGAGTGATATTTTCGGCTCGCTGACATAGACCCCGACGCGCACGTTGCGCTGCGCGGCCATGGACTGGGCGGAAAGGTCGAGGGGCAACCAGCAAATGCCAAGCAAAACGCCGAGAAACAACGGGCGTGGTAACAGTGACATCATGCGTTACCGATTTTCTATGGGGATACATCCATAGACAGATTCGCCGCCAACAGGTGCGAGAAATAGTGGCGCAGATTGCGCTCAGGCCAAGGCGTTCCGCTGCGGAGGGATAAGGTTCTGACGCAGCAGCGCGGCGTCCGGCACCGTTATCGATAGTTGTGGCACATATGCCAGGTGCGCGCTGGTGGCGTCCTGATCTGTCAGTCTTCTATCCGGTACAGGTTATTGGCCGCCCAGCGCTCCAGATGTTCCGCCGTTGCCGGCTTGCCGAATAGATAGCCCTGAAAGTTATGGCAACCCAATTGCAATAGGGCGACATGCTGTTCACGGCTTTCCACGCCCTCGGCGATGACCTGCAAGTTCAGGTTGCTGCCCAGCGCCACTATGGTGCGCACTATGGCGGCATCGCTGGGGTCGATCAGCAGGTCGCGAACGAACGACTGGTCGATCTTCAAGCAATCCAGCGGCAGGCGCTTGAGGTAATTGAGCGACGAGTAGCCGGTACCGAAGTCGTCCAGCGAGAAGCGCACGCCGCGGGCTTTCAGTTGGGTCATCTTGACGATCATCGCCTCCACGTCTTCGACCAATTGGCTTTCGGTCAACTCCAGTTCCAGGCGCGTCGGATTGGCGCCGGTTTCCTCCAGCGCGCAGAGCACGTCTTCGACGAAATCGGGGTGATGGAATTGTCGCGCACTGACATTGATCGCCAGGGTGATCCCCTGCATGTCGGTGAGCTGCGCCCAGGCCACCAATTGCTGGCACGCTGTGTAAAGAATCCAGCGGCCCAGGGGCAGGATCAGCCCGGTGCTTTCTGCCAGGGCTATGAACTCATCGGGCGCCACCAGCCCCCGTTGCGGATGCTGCCAGCGAATCAGCGCCTCGGCGCCGAACAGCTCGCCGTTGCGGTTCACCTTGGGTTGGTAATGCAGGACAAACAGGCGCTCGCGCAGGCTCTCGCGCAGGTCGTTTTCCAGATCGGCGCGGGCACTGGCGTCAGCCTGCATCTGCGGGTTGAAATACCTCAGGGTATTGCGTCCACCGGATTTGGCTTCGTACATGGCCAGGTCGGCACGCTTGAGCAGTTCGTCGACGGTATTGTGATCGTCGGAAAACAGCGCGATGCCGATGCTCGCGGTGCTGCTGTAGTTGCGCGCCTGCAAGGTATAGGGCGCTGCCAGCGCGTGGAGGATTTTATGCGTCACGCGGTCGAGCTGCTGGATCGCGGTGTCGCGATTCAGGCTCAAGTCTTCGATCATCAACACGAATTCGTCGCCGCCCAGCCGCGCCAGGGTGTCCTGCTCACGCACGTGTTCGAGCAAGCGCTGGGCGACCTGTTGCAGCAGGCGGTCGCCCATGTCGTGACCGAGGGTATCGTTAAGGTCCTTGAAGTTGTCCAGGTCGATAAACAGCAACGCGCCTTCTTTCTTGCTGCGTGCGCGCTGCGCCAGGGCGTGCTGCAGCCGATCGATCAGCAGGCGGCGGTTGGGCAACCCGGTGAGGGTGTCGTAGAAGGCCAGTTGATGGATCTGTTCGAGATTGCGCTTGTGTTCGCTGATATCGGTGGAGATGCCGCAAAGGGCATAGATGCTGCCATCCGGATGGCGCAGTGGCAGTTTTACCGAGAGGAAGGTGTGCTCCTCATTGCCATCCAGGCTGCGATTGGTTTCTTCGCGTTCGACCCGTTCGCCGAGCTGCAATACGCGGCGGTCGTTGTTGTGCAGATTGGCTGCGGTGAGGGCATCGAAGAAGTCCTCGTCGCTGCGACCCACCACCTCTTCGCGCGGCAGGCCGAACAGCTCGCAGACCTTGCGGTTGGCGTATTGGTAGTTGAGTTGCGGGTCCTTGATATAGATGTAGGCTTCAACGCTATCGAGAATGGTGTTCAGGCGTTGTTCGCTGGCTTTTATATGGCGGGTTTGCCTGGCCACCTGGCGGCGTAACAGCAGGGCGCCGCCGACGGCCGCGAGCAACAGGCCGCTCAGCAGTGCCAGCCCCCACCAGACAGCTTTCGGCAGCGATAGCGTGGGTTGATTGCCGCCCCAGCGGTACAGGGTCTGGTAGTAGAACGAGTCGGGCGATTCCTGCCATTGCGACAAGTAATAGTCGATACGTTCGAGCAGGTCGCTGTTGCGACCCTTGTCGGTGGCATAGAACAGCTGCGCCGGCAAAAAGATGATCGGCGTTGGGTGCAGGCGGTAAGCGGGCGCATGGAAGTTGCCAAAGCGCTGATTGGTCACCACCGCGTCGGCTTGCCGGTCGGCCACCAGCTCGAAGCCATCTTCGATCCGTTGCAGGGGAAGCAGCTGCGCATCCAGGCGAAAGCTGCTGAGCAGCTCTCGCAGGTAGTTTTCCTGAACGGAACCGGCCAGTACCGCGATGCGTTTGCCTTTTAAATCGAGAATGGAGTCGAGGATAACGTCGCTGCGGCTATACAGCTGCGACCAGCTGAGCAGCGAGGGCACCTGATGGAAGTCCATTAAGCGGATACGTGCCGGCGTACGCGCTACATCCGGCAGCAGGTCTATTTCGCCGTTGCGGATCAATTGCAGGCAGGTCTGCCACTGGCAAGGCACCAGGGTCAGTCGCCAGTTTTCCTGGCGGGCGATTTCATTCAGCAGATCGCCGAGAATGCCCGAGAGATTACCGGTGGAGGTGAGGAATATTTTCGGTTCGTTGGCATAGACCCCGACGCGCACGTCGCGCGGCGCGGCTATGGCCGACGAGGTTAGAGCGAGAAGCAAGCAACAGATGCCGAGCAGAACGCCGAAAGACAGCGGGCGTGGTAACAATGACATCATGCGCGGCTCGATTTTTCCTGGACGATACTGCAACGATAGACAGATTTGCCGCCTGCGGGAGTGAAAAATGTAGTGCAGATCGCTCTCCGGCCAGGGTCAATCCGCCCAGCCGCGATAAACGTAGGTCATGGGCTTGGGCCCCTTGAGATAGCCGGTTTCCAGCTCGCCCAGGTTGAAGCCGCCAGCGGCGATCAGTGCCGGCATGTCGCGGTTGAGGTGGCAACCGCCGGCCAAGGGTTTCCACAGCGGGGTCAGGCGATTCTGCCAACGCAGCACCGCGCTATCCGGCGCCCGGCCATGTTCGCAGAACCACAGACGCCCGCCGGGTTTCAGCACCCGGCGCATCTCCCCCAGCGCGGCGACGGCGTCGGGGATGGTGCACAGGGTAAAGGTGCAGACGATGCTGTCGAAGCTGGCGTCCTCGGCCTGAATCTGACCCAGCTCCAAAGCGATCATTTCGACCGGAATATTGATTCGCGCGGCGCGCTGGTGCGCCAACTTCTGCATCTCGGCACTGGGATCGACACCGACTATCGTGCTGACTTTAGCGGCATCGTAGAACTCGAGATTGAGACCGCTGCCGATGCCGATCTCCAGCACCCGGTCGTGGGCTCGGGGCACTATGCTCGAGCGCGCCTTCATCACCTCGCCCATGCCGCAGGCGAAGTCGATCAGATGCGGCAGGATATGGCGGTCATACCAGTTCATCGGGTACATCCGCCTCATCGTCGCTGTTATCGGCGCTGATCGCATCAAAACATTTAAGCCGATGCGGGCCGTCCTGATCGGCCAACTGCCAGGTTTCACCGGCGCTATCGAAGGTCGCCGCCAGCACCGATGCCAGGGAGAACTGCCAATGACGGCGATCGCGGCCGTCCATGCATTCGACGCGTAGCAGCGTCTGGGTCTGGCTGGCGGCATCGGCCGAGCCGGCGCTGACCTGGGCCAACAGCTCTTTATCCAGGCTGAACTGCCAGGCGTGCAGATCGTCGATCTCCAGCATATCGGCGGCTTCCAGGGCTTCGATCAGGTTGCTGTGGGCTGTGCTCATGTGCGATTCGATCATCCGTTAATTCAGTAAATTCAGTAAAAAGCTCAACGCCCGAGGCGGCGTAACTGGTCGGACTCGACGATACGCACGCCTTCGCCTTCTTCCAATGCCAGACGCCAGAGCGCGCGGGCCAGGACGGTGGCTTCGATGCCGCGGTATTTGCCCGGCAACCAACGCATAAAGGGCGCAGCCAGGCGTTCGCCGAGGCGGAACTCGTTGCGTGGGCCGAGTAGCAGGGAAGGGCGCACCAGGGTCAGTTGTGGCCAGCCCTGAGCTTTCAGCGCCTGTTCCATTTCGCCTTTGACCTTGTTGTAGAACACCGATGAGTTGGCGTCGGCGCCCAGTGCGCTGATCACCAGCAGATGGCGCGCGCCAAGCTCGCGGGCGCGTTGGGCGAAAGCCAGCACCAGGTCATGGTCGACGGCGCGAAAGGCCTCTTGCGAGCCGGCCTGTTTGATCGTGCTGCCCAGGCAGCAGAAGGCGCTATCGATCTTGCCGCTCAACTGCGGCAGCAGCTCGAGCAGTTCACCCACCGGGTTTTCCAGGTGCGGGTGGGCTGCCAGCGGCCGGCGGCTCGGCGCCAGCACGCGCTCGACCGTGGGCTCGTTGAGCAGGCGATCCAGCAGATGTTCGCCAGTCAGGCCGGTGGCGCCTGCGAGGAGGATGTGCTGGGGCGTTAAATACATAGTGATGGGTTCTCCGCTGATATTGATCAGCTTATCAGGCTGTTGAGAAAAGCCATGGTTTGCGGCGGCGAAATAGTCGTTCCACCGCGATGGATGCGGCCATTACCGGGCCTGCCGGTAATGGCTGTAGTGGTCGCTCAGTTGGCCGCCGTCTGGGTCGCGGATTCCACGCGCGGGGCGCCTTTGCTCTGCTGCTCGCGCAGCTTGCGCCAATGACCGAGCACATCTTTGGGGGCCCAGATTTGCGGTTCGGACGCTTCGAAGCCGTCGGCCTGTTCGCGCTCGGCGACTTTCTCGCTGGCCAGGGCGAACGCCTGTTGCAGGTCGTCGGTCTCGTGCAGGGCTTCGGCGAACAGGGCGCGGCCGAAGTAGGTGAAGTCGTTTTCCTCGGAGCAGCCGAAGGACACGCGGTCGGCGCGCGCGGCGGTCATCACCAGGGTTTTCGGGTTTTTCAGCGCGGGGATGAAGCCGCCGGAATAGCAGGCGGAAATCACCAGAACCTTGTGTCTGTCCTGCAGCGGTTGCAGCAACGCGGCCAGTTCGCTGGCGGGCAGGTCGCTGAGTTGCAGGCGCGGTTGATCGAGGTTGAGTTCGTGGCGGCGCGAGCCGTGGCTGGTCAGGTAGATGAAGATCAGATCTTCCGGGCCGCTGCGCTCGGCCAGCGCCTGTACCGCACGACTGAGGGTTTCGCGGGTGGCCAGCGGGCGGTCGGCGATATGCTCGCGATGGTTGATCAGGGTGATGCCACCGTGGGCGGCGAAGCGCTCGTCGAGCAGGCGGGCGACGTAATCGGCCTCGCGCATGAACACGCTTTGTTTGCCGTCACCGGCCAGGGTCAGGGTGTACAGCTCGACCTCGGGGGTCGACGCGGGCAGGCCGGCGATGGCTTCGTCGAGCAAGCGACCCTGGGCCAGCAGGCCGAGCTCCAGGGCGTCGGGCAGCATGCGTTGTTGCGCGTCGCGCACACGCTCGCCACGCAGCCAGGTGCCTGCTTGCAAGCTGCCATCGGTCTGGGTCAGGGTGCCGGTGCCGGCATATTCGCCATAGGCGAAATCGCCGTCGTAGACGCTGCCGTCGGCCAGGGTCAGGCGGCCTTTGCCGTGGTAGCTCCAATCGGCGAACTGGCCGTCGTAGTGACTGCCGTCCGCGCCTTTGAAGGTGCCCGCGCCGCTGAGTTCTCCGTCGACGAAGGTGCCGCTCCAGACGTCGCCATCGATGCTCTGGTAGCGGCCCTTGCCGTGGAACAGGCTGTCGCGGAAGTCGCCGTCGTAGAGATCGCCATTGGCGCCGACGTAGCTGCCTTCGCCCTTCAGCTGGCCGTTAGCGAAAGTGCCGCTGAGTTGGTCGCCATGGGCATCGCGACTAACTCCCTGGCCGTGTGGTTGGCCTTTGCGGAAGCGGCCCTGGAAGCTGCTGGCGTCCGGCCGTTGCAGTTTGCCGGTGCCATGGAACAGGTCGTTCTTGAATTCGCCGCGGTAGACCAGTTCGCCCTGGATCAGGGTGCCTTCGCCGGCGAAGCGACCCTTGTCGAAACCGCCCTGGTAGCTGCTGCCATCGCGGTACAGCAGCTTGCCCTGACCGTGGAAATTGCCGTTTTCGAAGGTGCCGACGTAGTGCTCGCCGTTGACGCCGTGCCAGGTGCCGGCGCCGTGCATGCGGCCGTCCTTGAAGCTGCCCTCGAACCAGCTGCCGTCGGGGTAATCCAGGCGGCCCTGGCCCTGCAGCAGCCCGTCGACCACCTCGCCATGGTATTGCGAACCGTCCGGCAGGACGGCGTCGGCGGGTAGCAGCGAGGGGGCATCGCCACAGGCGGTGAGTAGCAGGGCCAAGCCAAGAGGGGCCAGATTGACGGGGCGGCGCATGGTTGACATCCAGGTCGGGAACTTAGGGGAGAGTATGTCCGAATCCTGCGCCAAGCGTTGTCGGAGTGCACAGAGATACGGCGATGCAATAAAAAACGGGGCGCCAATCGAGGATTGGCGCCCCGCCAGCAGGCCGTTGAAAACGTAAGCGAGGCAGGCAAGACAAGGCAAAAACAGGCGAGGAAGCGGAGTTTACGTGCTGTAAATGAGCATTCCGAGCCTGTTTTTAACGCAGTATTGCCAACGTAGGTAGTTGTTCAACGGCCTGCTATCAGGATGGTGTTAAACGAAGCAGAGGGTCAAGGGTTCGGCGACGTAGCCCGGCTTCTCCTGGCCTTCGATTTCCAGTACGACGCGGGCCTTGAGCAGCCATTGACCGGGGTTTTTCTCGGTGGCATCGACCAGCGTCACGGCCAGGCGCACCTTGGAGCCGACCTTGACCGGCTGGATGAAACGCACGCTGTCCAGACCGTAGTTGACGGCCATCTTCAGGCCCTTGGGCATGATCATGATGCCTTCCATCAGCTTCGGCACCAGCGACAACGAGAGGAAACCGTGCGCGATGGTGGTGCCGAACGGGGTGAGCTTGGCTTTTTCCGGGTCCACATGGATGAACTGATGGTCACCAGTGCATTCGGCGAATTGGTTGATACGTTCCTGGTCGATGGTCAACCAATCGGAGCGTCCTAGTTCCTTGCCAACGTAGTCTTTGAGTTCTGCAACGGGGACTGACGACATATTTCCTCCTTGAGGAGACGGGGATGTTGTTTTTGATTAGAACCGCTCCGCCTTAGATCACCATGGGCCGGAAGGTGGGTCAAGCAGGTTATGCACAACAGTCGGCATTATAGGAGCGCCTGTTGTCTGCCTATAATGGCCAGCGTTTGTCGCGCGCCGGGTCTGATTGGATTGGAGGGTTTTCATGCTGCTGCGCGGGTTGTCCTGGCTGGTGCTATGCCAATTAGTGGGTACGGCGTTGAACGTACTGTTACTGCCGATGTTGCCGGGACCCATCCTTGGTATGGTTTTGCTGTTTATCGTTCTGCTGCTGCGCGGCAAGGTCGACGAGCCATTGCGTCTGGCCTCCAGCAGCTTGCTCAACTATCTGCCGTTGCTGTTGGTGCCGCCAGCGGTGGGGGTGATGGCTTATACCGAGAGCATTAGCGCGAACTTCTGGGCGGTGGTGGGGTCGCTGGTGTTGTCGCTACTGCTATCGCTGGTGTTCGCCGGCTGGCTG
Organism: uncultured Pseudomonas sp.; assembly: GCA_946886875.1. Next base: position 1,136 of record CAMPJN010000074.1, on the reverse strand, counting down.
ATGCAAGCGCTGATCAACCGCCAGCAGCGCCGCCAGGAGAACCCATGAATCTCGATTGGTATGGCGCCTGGCAGGCGGTCATCGGCCACCCGCTGTTTGGCTTCGGTATCACCCTGGGGGCCTACCAGGTGGGGTTGGCGCTGTATGAGAAAACCCGCTGGTTTTTCCTTCATCCGGTGCTGGTGTCGATGTCCATCGTGATTGCGATACTGACGCTCTGTGGTTTGAGTTTTGCCGAGTACAAACTCAGCGCCGAGGTGTTGACCCTGTTCCTCGGCCCGGCGACCGTGGCTTTGGCGGTGCCACTGTTCCTGAATCTGCGGCGCATTCGCCAGTTGTTCTGGCCCACCGTGCTGACTCTGGTCATCGGCGGCGTGCTGGCGACGGTGCTGGGCGTGGCCTTCGCCAGTTGGTTCGGCGCCGAGCGGCAGATACTGATGAGCATGGCGCCGAAGTCGGTGACCTCGCCGATCGCCATGCTGGTGGCCGATCAGATTGGTGGCATCGCCGCGCTGGCGGCGGTGTTTGTGATGATTACCGGGGTATTGGGGGCGATCATCGGGCCAGCGCTGTTGCGCCTGTGCGGGGTGCAGCATCACGCGGCCCTGGGCATGGCTTTGGGCATGACCGCCCATGCGGTCGGCACCGCCCGAGCGATGCAGGAAAGCGAGGAGTGCGGCGCATTCGCTGCGTTGTCGATGAGCCTGATGGGCATGTTTACCGCGGTATTGCTGCCCTTGGCGCTTATCCTGCTGGCATGAGGACGGACCGATGAATTTACCCCTGCTTCCGCTCAACACTGTGTTGTTTCCCGATTGCGCCCTGGATCTGCAAATTTTCGAGGCGCGCTACCTGGATATGATCAGCCGCTGTATGAAGCAGGGCGAAGGCTTCGGCGTGGTCTGCATCGTCGAGGGCGAGGAAGTCGGCGAGCCTGCCGAGCGTTTCGCCGCCATTGGCTGCGAGGCGCGCATCTGCGATTTCCAGCAGCGCCCCAACGGCTTGCTCGGCATCCGTGTCGAAGGCGGGCGGCGCTTCAAGGTGCAGCGCGCCCAGGTGCTGCCGGATCGCCTGACGGTCGCCGAAGTCGACTGGCTGGAGGAGCCGGAAGAGCAGCCGCTGAGCGCCGAGCACGA
>CAMPJN010000073.1 GCA_946886875.1 uncultured Pseudomonas sp. | reverse complement strand
CGTATCCATTGGCCGCGCACTTTGTTGAACAAGCGGGCTGCGCCGTTGTTGGCTGAACATCTGCAGTTCCAGCCTCAGGCTGCGGAACACGGCTTTCTGCATTGTCTGCTACTGGATTGTTCCGGCTCCATGCTTAAGCGCAGCAACCTGGCCCTGGCCAAGGGCCTGCTGCTGCGCTGGACCGAGCAGATTTATCAGCAACGCGGCGAACTGGCGGTGATAGGTTTCGCCGGCGGCCAGGCGCGGCTACTGCAACGCCCGCAAAAGGCCGTGCCCTATAACGACGCCTGGATAGCTGCGATAGGCGGTGGCGGCGGTTCGCCGGCGCTCGGCGCGGTGCAGCTGGCCGAGCAAACCCTGGCCAAGGTGCGCAAATCCGCACCGGGCAAAAAAATCGGCCTGTGGCTGCTCAGCGACGGCCGCTTCAGCCAACTGCCCGAGCGCCCGCGGCATGTCGACTTCTGCGTGGTGGTGGATTTCGAAAACCAGCCAGTGGCCCTGGGCCGCGCCGCGCAGATCGCCCGGTTATGGGGCGCCGAGCATCTGCGCGCGGCGGATCTGCTTGGCGAGCAATAGGGCAGTGAGATGATCGTTCCCACGCTCCAGCGTGGGAATGCAGCCCTAGACGCTCCAGCGTCGACTGCACGTTCGTGACGCAGAGCGTCACAGGCTAGCTCCCACGCTGGAGCGTGGGAGCTATCAATATCCGGGCTGCGACCTCGTAGGGTGGATGGCGCTTTCTTCATCCACCATTGCAGTTGGTGGATGGGTGAAGCGTCATCCACCCTACTTAGCCACCAAAGCCTCAATGCATCGAGACTCGACCGCTGTTAGCGAATCTTCAACTTGCCAATACGGTCGTTATCCAGGCTGCCGAAATACAGGTAATCGCCCACCGGCTTGACCGAGGTGACCATGCGCAAGTGTTCGCCGCTGCTGTCGTGCAGGCTCTGGGTGATCTGGCCTTGTTCGTTGATGGCGATGGCGAAGCCGTAGCGCTCCGCCTTGGGCCAGAACGCCCGCGGCAGTTTGGCCATTTGCGCTTTCAGCCAGGGCGTGCGGTGCAGTTTGTCGATGTCGGCCTTGCGCGGGGTCGGCAAAGCGACCCAGAAGGTGCCGTTGCGATCGCCTTGCAGGTTGTCCGGCAGGCCGGGGAGGTTGTCGATAAAAATGTCGTGAGTGCCGGCTTTCTCGCCGCTCAGCCAATAGCGGGTGATGCGGTAGCGGTAGGTTTCGTTGACCAGCACGAAGTCCTCGGCCGCCGACAACGCCACGCCATTGGCGAAGTACAGGTCCTTGAGCAGCACTTTGGTTTCCTTGGTCGCCGGGTTGTAGCTGAGCAGGCGGCCATGGGGGCGGGCTTCGAGCAGGTCGAGCAGATAGTCCGGTTGCTCGAAGCGTGAAGAAGCGTCAGTGAAGTAGATGGTGCCGTCGCGGGCGATATCCAGATCATCGGTGAACTTGAACGGCACGCCTTCGGCTTCGGTGGTGAGGACTTCGATCTGCCCTTGCGCGTCGATACGCAGCAGGCCTTTGTAGGCGTCGGCGAGGATCAGGTTGCCATTGGCGTCAAAATCCATGCCCAAGGGCCGGCCCTGGGTGTCGGCGAAGGTCTTGACGCTGCCATCGGTCTCGATGCGAACAACGCGCCCGTCATGCAGCCCGGCATATACGCGACCTTGAGCATCCACCGCGGTGTCTTCCGGGCCATGCAACTGGCCTTGGGCGAGTAATTCGGCGTCTTTCAGGCGCTCGTTGGCTTGCAGGGCACCGGTCAGCGCCGGGCCCGCCGGTGCGTCCCAGGCTAGCGGGTCGATTGGGCTGGGGGTGATGACAAGGTAGATTGCCAGCGCGGCGACCAGCACCAGCAGTAAGCCGAGTAGTTTCTTCATGTCCTTTGATTCCCTGAAAGTGCGGGCCCCGGTCCGAAGCCATTTTTATTCGAGCGGGCTTTTTAGCAGGCGTCGGCAGCCAGCGCCAGGATTGCAGGATTTTCCGCTGCCGCAGTTGACAGGCACGCATGCAGTTTCGCAGTATCCAGCCACCAATCGCTTGCACCGAGCTTTCAATGCCTGCCATCGCCAACGCCGCTGTTTACGCCCTGGACCTTAGCGTCCGGGCGCGAGCGTTTGCCGTTGTCGTGGGTAAATCGAAGAAACAGTCGCTCATTTGACCGGGGCGCGCTATCCCGTCAGATGGGTTGACGGGATACAGCGGGCGTGAAGGTCGAACCTTTCCAGCAGCACAGTTCCCAGCAGCCTTTTTGACGGCGACTTTTACGGTCACCTCAAGGAGATTCGCTATGCCTGTGTTTTCTGGAATCTGGGTTCCGCTGGTAACGCCGTTCGATGCTGCCGGCACCATCGACTTCGTCGCGCTACGCCGCCTCGCCGCCCACCTGCTCGATGCCGGTGTGGCCGGGCTGGTGGTGTGTGGTTCGACGGGCGAGGCGGCGGCGCTGAGCAAGGCCGAACAACTCGCGCTGCTCGATGCACTGCTCGAGGTGGCGCCCGGCCGCCAACTGGTGATGGGCCTGGCCGGCTGCAATTTGGTCGAGGTGCTGGCCATGCAGCGTGAGGTGCAACGAAGGCCCATCGCCGGTTTGCTGGTGCCGGCGCCTTACTATATTCGGCCATCCCAGGCGGGCTTGCTGGCCTGGTTCACGGCGATTGCCGATGCCGCCGAAGTACCGCTGATCCTTTACGACATTCCTTACCGCACCGGCTCGCGCATCGAACTGGCGACCCTGCGCGAGATCGCCCGGCTTCCGCGAGTGGTGGCGATCAAGGACTGCGGCGGTAATCCCGAAACCACCCAGGCGTTGATCGCCGACGGCGTGCTCGATGTACTCGCCGGCGAGGATGCGCAACTGTTCAGTACCCTGTGCCTGGGCGGCAGTGGGGCGATAGCGGCCTCGGCGCATAGTCAGCCGCGGCAGTTCGTGCGCTTGGTCGAATGCATCGCGGCCGGCGACATAGCGGGCGCGCGGGCGATCTTCCAGCGCCTGCTGCCATTGATCCAGCTGTCGTTCGCCGAAGCCAACCCGGCGCCGGTGAAGAGTTTATTGGCGCTGCAAGGGTTGATCGGCGATGAGTTGCGTGCGCCTATGCAGCGCAGTTCCGCCGAGTTGGTCGTGCGCTTGCGCGAGGCGCTGGCCGTCGATCACTCGGCCTGCAATTGACAGCAGGCGGGTGGCGAGGCCGCTCGCGATATATACTGCGCGGCATTCTTCAAGGGAGAGCCGCGTGGCTATTGATATTCACTGGATTGCCGACAACGCCAGCCTGGCGCAGCACTGCGCCAACTGGCGCAGCCTGCCCTTTGTGGCGGTCGACACCGAATTTATGCGGGTCGATACCTTCTACCCGATTGCTGGCTTGTTGCAGGTTTGCGAGGGCGAGCGGGCCTATTTGATCGATCCATTGCTGATCGACGACTGGACACCGTTCGCGGAGTTGCTGCAAGACCCCGCCGTGGTCAAGGTGCTGCACGCCTGCAGCGAGGATCTGGAAGTCTTTCTGCGTCTGACCGGCAGCCTGCCGACCCCTCTGTTCGACACCCAACTGGCCGCCGGTTATCTCAACCTCGGTTTCTCCATGGGCTACTCACGCCTGGTGCAGGCGGTGCTGGACATCGAACTGCCCAAGGGCGAAACCCGCTCCGATTGGCTGCAACGCCCGCTGTCCGAGACCCAGGTCAGCTATGCCGCGGAAGATGTGCTGCACCTGGCTGAAGTCTATGGTCGGCTGCAACAGCAACTGTCTGCCGAAAAATACGCCTGGGTACTGGAAGATGGCGCCGAACTTGTGGCCAATCTGGGCCGCGAAATCGCTCCCGAACTGGCCTACCGCGAGGCCAAGCTGGCCTGGAAACTCTCCCCCCAGCAATTGGCGGTGCTGCGCGAACTCTGTGCCTGGCGCGAACGTGAAGCCCGCGCGCGCAACCAGCCGCGTAACCGGATCATTCGCGAGCACTCGCTGTGGCCGCTGGCCCGTACCCAGCCGGACAATCTGGTGACGCTGGCGCGGATCGAGGATATGCACCCGAAAACCGTGCGCCAGGATGGTGAGACCCTGCTGCGCCTGATCAAACAAGCTGCGACAACGCCGCAGGATGAGTGGCCGCAAGCACTGCCCGAGCCGCTGCCGATCGAGGCGGCGACGCTGTTGAAGAAACTGCGGGCGATCGGCCAGCGCGAAGGCGAACGGCTGGACATTGCGCCGGAGCTGATGCTGCGCAAGAAAACCCTCGAAGCGCTGCTGAAAACCGGCTATCCCAACGGCCCTTACCAATTGCCGGAAACCCTGCGTGGCTGGCGTCGCGAGTTGATGGGCCAGGCACTGCTCGATTGCCTGGCCGCCGAAGGAGAACCCACGTGAAACGCATTTGCTCGATCTACAGAAGCCCGCGCAAGAACGAAATGTACCTCTACGTGCTGAAAAGCGAGGAACTGAGCCGGGTGCCGGAAAGCCTGCTGGCTGCCTTCGGCCCGCCGACGCTCGCCTTCAGCATGGTGCTTACGCCCGAGCGTACATTGGCCCGCGAGGATATTCACAAGGTTCTGGAAAACCTCGAAACCCAGGGCTACCACCTGCAGATGCCTCCGCCGGAAGACGACTATATCGAGCATCTGCCGGAAGAGCTGCTGCGGCGCAACGACCCGGTATAAACGCCTGTAGGAGAACCCATGCGCCTGTTGATCGCCGAAGCCGCTTACCGCACCTATGCCGACCTGCTGCGTGAGGCGGCGCCGGAGCGGGAACTGGAGATACTGGCTAGCGACAATGCCGCCGAATTGGCCCGGCATGCCGGCAGCTGTCCGCTGTGGTTGGGCCAGCCGGATCTGCTCGCGCCTTTGCTGCGCGCCGGGCATAAGCCGCAATGGCTGCAATCGACCTGGGCCGGGATCACCCCCTTGCTCGCCGCGGACCTGCCCAAAGACTATGTCTTGACCCGTGCGGTCGGCATCTTTGGCCAGGTGATGGCCGAGTATGTGCTCTGCCATCTGCTGGCCCACGAACGTCAGCTGTTCGCCGCGCTCGCCGACCAGGTGGCGCGCGATTGGCAAAACCGCGCGCCGAGCAGCCTGCGCGGACGGCTGGTGCTGATCGTCGGCACCGGCGATATCGGCCTGAGTGTGGCGCAGTTTCTTGCGCCCTTTGGCGTCGAGTTGTTCGGCGTGGCCAGCACGCCGCGGGTGTTGCCACCGTTCAACGAAGTGAGCGGGCTGGCGGATTTGCCGCGGTTGGCCGCCGACGCCGATTACCTGATCAACCTGCTGCCGGATACTCCGGCCACCCGTGACCTGTACGACGCCGCCTTGTTCGCCGTGCTCAAGCCCAGTGCGCTGTTTATCAATGCCGGGCGCGGCGTGGCGGTGGTCGATGCTGATCTGGTGCAGGCCCTGGAGCAACGGCAACTGGCTGGCGCGGTGATCGATGTCTGCCGTCAAGAGCCCCTGCCAGCCGACCATCCGTTCTGGAGCACTCCCCATCTGCTACTGACCGGGCACAGCTCGGCGCCGACCGAGCCGCGCTTGTTGGTGCAACTGTTTATCGACAATCTGGCCTGTTGGCGCCGCGGCTTGGCGCTTCAGGGTGCCGTGGATTTCGCGCGAGGTTATTGACGCGCATAGGCGCAAGCCGCGTCGCGCCATTCGGCTCGTCCTCCTTGGCCGCGCTTGGCGCGCAGGCTAGACTGCCGGCCTTTTCGCCAACCACCGTATCCCTCGCCATGGCCGCCAAAGTCGAACCTTTCTGGAAACGCAAAACCCTCGCCCAGCTTGATCAGGCGGAATGGGAGTCGCTGTGCGACGGTTGCGGCCTGTGCTGCCTGCAAAAACTCGAAGATGAGGATGACGGCAGCGTTTACTACACCCGTATCGCCTGCAAGTTGCTCGATCTGAAAAGCTGCCGCTGCACCGACTACGCCAACCGCACCCAGTTCGTCCCGGACTGCATCCAGCTCACCCCGGCCCAGGCCGATCAGTTCCAGTGGCTGCCGCCGACTTGCGGTTATCGTCTGGTCAGCGAGGGCAAAGACCTGCCGCTCTGGCACCACCTGGTCTGCGGCGATCCCGAGGCGGTGCATATCGAGCGGATCTCCCAGTCCGGTCGCATGCTCAGCGAGGAGAGCGTGGCAGAGGACGACTGGGAAGATTATTTGATCTTCCGCTCCGGCTGATTGCTGCCACTGCTCGTGCTGCACGTTTAGCTCGATTGAGGCCGCGCAGTATCTTGGGATGGTTTCGCAGCACACCGCTGATATTGAATTGCCCGCTTGGTCCAGGGTCTATGCTGGGTCTTTCATGTTTTGGAGCTGTCCATATGTCGATTCACCGCGCATTGTTATCCACCGCACTGCTGGGCCTGAGCGCCCCGCTATGGGCCGTGGAGAAAGTCGACTTGGACTATCACGTAAAGTTTTTGCCGAAGAGCGATCAAGCCGAAGTCAGCCTGACCCTGGAAGACGGCGAGCGGGTCCGCAGCCTGAGTTTCAATTTGGGCGACGAGCAGGCCTACAGCGATTTCAAGGCCGATGGTCAGTGGAGCGAGGACGGAGTGTGGAAACCGGTCAAAGGGAAGGCCAAGCTCAGCTATCGGGTGCGTATCAATCATCAGCGCAAAGACGATGGCTTCGATGCCCATATGAGCGGGAACTGGGTCCTGATGCGCGGTGACGATCTGGTGCCCAGCGCGGTGCTGCGCCAGCAGAAAAAAACCGAACTGGTTTCGCGGGTGACCTTCGAACTGCCCGAGGGCTGGAAAAGCGTACAAACCGGCTGGCCGCGGGTTGGCAAAAACCAATTCCGTGTCGATGTGCCTGAGCGCAAGTTCGATCGCCCGACCGGCTGGATCATCGCCGGCAAGCTCGGCACCCGCCGGGCCAAACTGGGTGAGACCCAGGTCACCGTCGCCGCACCCATCGGCGAAGGCATGCGCCGTATGGATATCCTGACCATGCTGACCTTCGTCTGGCGCGAGGCGCAGGCGGTATTTCCGCGCGACCCCGACAAAATGCTGATCGTCGGCGCTGGCGATCCGATGTGGCGCGGCGGTCTGTCGGCGGGTAATTCCTATTACATGCACGCCGATCGGCCGCTGGTCAGCGAGAACGGCACCAGTTCGTTGGTGCATGAGCTGGTCCACCTGTTCAGCCGTATCCAGTCGCGCGACCGCAGCGACTGGATCACCGAAGGACTGGCCGAGTATTACGCCATCGAGCTGGTGCGCCGGGCCGGTGGCCTCAGCGAAGACCGCTATCAGAAGGTTCGCGAGCATCTGGTCAATTGGAGCGAACCGGTAAAAAGCCTGCGCACTGCGCATTCCACCGGGCCTATCACCGCCCGCGCGGTATTGTTGTTGCAGGAGCTGGATCGGGAAATCCGCCAGGCTACCAAGGACAGCGAACCACGCTCGCTGGATGACGTAACCCGCGGTCTGATGCGCCTGGATAAAGCCACTACCAAGGACTTTATCGAGATCAGCGAGAACATCATCGGCGGCCCATCCAAGACGCTCGACAGCAAACTGCTGAAGTAGCCCCGGCTATTTGAATTTCGGCCCGGACTTGGTGTTATTGCCCTTGGCCATGCGGTCGTAGAGCACCACATTGACCGTGGCCGCGAGGTTCATGCAGCCCTCGGTCGGTATGTAGATCACGTCTTCACACCAGGCGCGCACGCTGGCGTCCAGAGAGCCGTCTTCCGGGCCGAAGATATAGATCGCTCGATCCGGGTGGGTGTATTCAGGCAGGGGGCGGGCGCCTTCCACCAACTCCACGGCTACCGGGGTGCAGCCCAGGGGGATGATCGCCTGCAGATCCTCGACGCCGATCAGCGGAATATCCATATAGACGCGCTTGGTGTCGGTGACGAAGTCGCGGGCACGGGCGTAGCGCTTACCGCTGTAAAACACCGAGCTGACCCCATAACAACCCGCCGCACGCATCACCGCGCCGACGTTTTCCGGGGACTTGGGGTTGAACAAACCGATGCAGCTGTATCTTTTGTTTGCCACGGAACTGCGCGCCTGTTTGAAAAACAGTCGATTGTACAGGGCGGGCGCAGTTGCTGGGACATTAGCGTGCTATTGAGCAGACGACGGAAAACGCTACTCGGATGAGCGAATTCAGGCTAACGCAAGAACTCAATCGCCTCATCGGCCGCTTTGCGCACGGTCGGGCTCGGATGTTGTGATAGTGCTTCCAGCGCGAAAATCTGCTCGACGCCGCCCGCGAATTCAATGGAGTCGATGGCCGCCAATACCATCTGTGGGTCGGAATCTTTAAGGACTTCGACAATCGCATCGAGTGCTTGCGGCGAGTCGGCGTTTTCCAGTGCCGCCATGGCCGATATCCGAATTTCGGTATCGCGGTTGTTTTTGAGGAAGTCGAGAAGCAACGGCAGGTTATTGGCCGACGGGGATAGGTGGGCGAGTATTTCGATTTTTTCCTGGTCGCTTAATGCCAGAAGCTGATCCATGGAGACATCCACATCCAGCGGTGGTTTGGCATTGAGATGTTTGGTATTCAAGGCAGCCAGGGCTTTTGCTCGATACTCGCCTTCTGTGGACGCTTCGCCAACCCTAATCCGCTCAATCACTGGGGATTCGTTTTGGCTATTTGTGAGATAGCTCACTTCATAAGGGATTTTGCCAAGAATGTAGCCGAGCGCCGTTTCGACTGGCACCTCGTTGAAGGATAGTGTCACGGACGACCAGTCGCGATGAAACAGGTCCAAGCCGAATCCTGCTTGCTTCGCCAGCTGCGCCAGTAACGCCAGCTGTGGAACATCGGCAGCGGTTACGCTGACCAGGCCGTCGCGAAAGATGATCCGGGTGCCGGGCGAGGGCATTTGCAGTCTTTGTTGTAGGGCTTCGTCGCGAGCTTGTTGTGTTGGGGAAACACTTGGTGCGGGAAGTTGTTCGGGCGCGCCTGTATCACATGCTGATAAGGCAAGCGATAGCAGGAGCGCAGCGCCGTGACGAGCAGTGCACATAGGGGACCTGATTTATTCGCTCACACTCGGCGTCGAGTAGGTGCCTTTGCCGCTGACGGCATAGATACCGCTTGTGCGGTGGCCATAATCGCTGATGCCCTTTAACTTGGACTTCAAGGCAATCTTGGCGCTGGTCCGATTCTTGTTCAATTTAACCTTGTAGGTGAACGGACTATAACCGGTGAGTTGGCCTCCCACGCCACACAATTGGGCTGCGTTGGATTCCAATGTGCTTTTTATCAGTTCTGTGACGCTTGGGCTTGAAGCAAGGCTGAATTTTCGCGATTTCAGGCTGCCGGTGTAATTGCCGAAACCGGCGGCATATATATCCTGTTCACCATCATAGAAGTCCCAGCTGTTATCGTCATTGAGGATAAATGTGTAGGACGAGAAATTGTAATACCCCAAGGCTCTGCACTGCTTGACTTTCAGGGCTTCCTTACCGTGGGTCGTGATCAAGCCTACCGGTGTAATGTCGGCTGCAAGAGTAGTGAAAGAGGCGAGAAGGGCGAAACCAATGCTGGAGAGGGCAAAACCATTGCTGAGCTTTTTCATACGCTATCCCTGCCGAAAGAACATTAGATCGGCGGATTCTATAGCGGCGCATATGGGTTCGGCAACGAGGAGGATGGCAGTTGGCCATTTTATTTCAGGCGCGCGTGGATTCGGCGCGCAAAAGCGTTTCTGCATTTGTTTGGTTCGCTCAATTGCCTTTGCTCTTCAGCAATGCAGCCAAATCGGCAAAGGCCTTATGAGTCGATTTCGGCCCTTGTTGGCTGGCGGTCGAGCCTTCGCTGAAGTACTGCTGATCGGTGTAGCGCGAGTGTTCATTGTCGTGACAGTACAGGCATAGCAGTTCCCAGTTGGAGCCGTCCTGGGGGTTGTTGTCGTGGTTGTGATCGCGGTGGTGCACGGTCAGCTCGCTGAGGCGTTTGCCGGAAAACTCGCGAGCGCAACGGCCGCAGACGTGCGGGTACATTTTCAGCGCCTTGTCGCGGTAGCCTTCTTCGCGGCTACGCTGAGCATCGGCGAGGATACGGTCGAGTTTGGCGGTGGCGGAAGGGGCTTTGTCCGTGCTCATGGCTGGTCTCGTTATCGGTGATTAGCGGCAGTCTAGCCCTGCCGGCGGTTGCTGAAAACAGCGTTGCGGGCACTTATGCCGCCGCTGGGAGCCTAAATGCCGTAGACCTGTGAAGTCGAGGTATGGAATGCGCCCGCTACTTATCTTGCTGGTGGCAAGCATCGTCTATGGCGCTGCAGCCTATGGACAAAACGCCGGGGAGTCGCAGCGGCCCCCAGGTTCTCTGGGCACTGCCACGCCACATCCTTTCGTCCCACCGGTGCCGCGCGACCGCGTAGAACCCCGACCGGGCAATCCGCCTTTGCTCAAGCACGGCCTGAAAGGCCCGCGCGACGGTAACCGGACGCCACGCGATAGTGATTTGCCATTGCTCGAAGAACAGCGCCAACGCAATCAGCAGAAACCAGAAATCCGCCGCTACGACTAAGTCGCTAGCAGATGATTGTTCAATGACCGGCTAAAGCTGTTGTTCGACCAGCTGCCCATCTGCCATGCGCAGGCGTTTGGACATGGACACGGCGATGGCGCGGATCACCTTGGCGGCCGCCTTGGGCGCGTCCTGCAGCATCTTCTCCAGCGAGTCCTTGGCCAGAATCAGCAAGGTGCACTCGCTAATGGCAACGCAACTGGCCGAACGCCGCTCGCCGTCGAGCACCGCCATTTCCCCGAAAGCCCGGCCCTTGCGCAGTTTGGCGATCTCCACGGCGTCGCCATTGGAGTTGGTTTTAAGTACCGACACCGCGCCGAAATGGATGATGCACATAAAGGTGCCGGCATCGCCCTCGTTGCAAATCACCTCGTTCTGCTCGCAGCGGCTGATGCTGAAATAGCCCGCCGCGCACAGCAGATCGCTCGCCTGCAAGCTATTGAACAGGCCGCAATCGAGCAGCATGTCGTGGATTTCGTTAATTAAGGAGGAGCTACCGTCGGACATGGTTTTCAACATTGGCTAAGAGGAGGGTGACGCATAAGTAGCGACGTTAACTGGCCAGCACTGGCTTGCCAACTGCCGCCTGCCGGATGAGGCGAAGCGACAGTCGGTTGTAGTTAAGTCGGGCGCGCTTTTGCTACTAAATCGTCCAGCGCAGCCGCCAGTGTGGCGTATCGGAAGCTATAACCTGTTTCCCTTAATTTGGCTGGGATTACCCGCTGGCCACTCAGCAGCACTTCATCGGCCATTTCTCCAACGAGAAGACGAAGCAGCGCGGCAGGAGCCTTCACACTGATCAGGGCCTGGCGGATACGCTGCTTCAGCTGTCGGCTGAATGTAGCTTGGGTGACGGGCTCGGGCGCGCAGAGATTAACCGCGCCGCAGATATCGGTTCGCCCCATCAGGAAAGCGCAGCTATCGAGTACATCGTCCAGGTGTATCCAGGGCATCCATTGCCGCCCGTCGCCGAGTTGCGTCGCGATGCCGAAGTCGAACGGCAGGCGCAGCGTTTGCAATGGCCCGCCATCTCGACCGAGCACGATGCCGATGCGCAACAGGCACACGCGGATACCCAGGCTTTCCAGCTCCAACGCCCGATCCTCCCAGCGCTTGCATAGCTGGTGGGAGAAGCCGTCATGGGCGGCGGATTGTTCATCCAGGTAGGCGTCCTGATGATGGCCGTAATAGCCGACCGCCGAGCCGCTGAGCAGGGTTTTAGGCTTGTGCCGCAGGCGTTGCGCCAACTGCAGCAATTGCTCGGTAATGCGCTCCCGACTGGTGCCGAACGCTGTTTTGCGAGCTGGGTTCCAACGACCTGCGGCCAAAGGTTCGCCTGCGAGATTGATAATGCAGTCGATTACCTCGTCATCGCCGATCTGCTCAAGACTGCTGAGCAGGGTGATGCGCCCATCCAGCCCGCGCGCGGCGCTGTCGATAGAACGACTCAGCACCAGCACGCGGTGCCCGGCCTGGCTCAGGGCTTTGACCAGGGGCCGGCCGATAAAGCCGGAGCCTCCGGTAACCAATACGGTCTGACGTGTCGCCGGCAGATAGCGCAGTTGCACGGCAGGCGTGATTGCGTTGCGCTGAGGTTGCAGAAAAAACAGCGGCAGGGCGATCGCCAGGGCGGCGCTGGTATTCAGATAGACATGGATCATCATGCCGTGGCCAGCGGAAATCAGGCTATCGAGCACGCACCAGATCAGCAGCGCGCCATACAAACCGTATTTGATCCAGCCATGCCCATGCTGACGATAGAGCACGATCAGCAGGGTGAAGAGCGCGCCCCAGCTGGCCACGGTGGGGCCGAATAGCTGCACCATGCTTTTCAGCAGGGTCTGGAATTCAGGGGGCGGCAGCTCTGTCGAAACGCTGGCAAGCAGGTAGTCGAAGTAGGGGTGCAGCAGCGGCGTATGGGCCGTGAAGGCCAGCAGCAAACCGAGCGTGATATGGCCGACGCCGACCAGCAATAGCCAGCGGTAGAGAAACCTTTGCATGGATTTATTCCGCAGTCCTTTGGAGTTCCAGTGCCTTGAGGACAAAGGCGTATTCCAGCGCCACGTCCTTGAGTGCCTGGTAGCGCCCGCTCATGCCGCCATGACCGGCGCCCAGGTCGGTCTTGAGTAACAGCAGCTTGTCGTCGGTCTTGCTGGCGCGCAGCTTGGCCACCCATTTGGCGGCCTCCCAGTACTGCACACGGCTGTCGTTGTAGCCGGCCACTGCGAGGATAGCCGGGTAGGCCTGGGCTTCGACATTTTCGTACGGCGCGTAGCTCTTGATCCGCTCGAATACCTCGGGCTGGTTGGGGTCACCCCATTCGTCGTATTCGGTGACGGTCAACGGCAGGTCGGGCTTCTGCATGGTGTTGAGCACATCGACGAAGGGCACTTCGGCGACGGCGGCGGCGAACAGCTCGGGGCGTTGGTTGAGCACCGCGCCGATCAGCAAACCGCCGGCGCTGCCGCCGCTGATGGCGAGTTGGGCGGGAGTGGTATAGCCAGCGCCAATCAGGTGCTCTGCACAGGCGATAAAATCACCGAAGCTGTTGTGTTTGTGTTCCAGCTTGCCGGCGCGGTACCAGGCTTCGCCCA
>CAMPJN010000072.1 GCA_946886875.1 uncultured Pseudomonas sp. | reverse complement strand
ACCCGTTCATGCCCTTTATCACCGAAGAAATCTGGCAGCGGATCAAGGCGCAAGCTGGCGTCAGCGGCAAGACCATCATGCTGCAGGCCTGGCCGGTGGCCAATGAAAGCCGTATCGATGCCGCCGCCGAAGGCGATATCGAATGGGTCAAGCAGCTGATGCTCGGCCTGCGACAGATCCGCGGCGAGATGAAAATCTCCATGGCCAAGCGCATCGACATCATCCTGCAGAACGCCTCGGCCTCCGACCTGCGCCGCCTGGCCGATAACGAGCCGCTGCTGACCAAGCTGGCCAAGCTGGAATCGGTACGGGTGCTGGCCGCCGGCGAACAAGCGCCAATGTCCGCCACCGCCCTGGTCGGCGAGATGGAAGTGCTGGTACCGATGGCCGGGCTGATCGACAAGGACGCCGAACTGGCGCGCCTGGACAAGGAAATCGCCCGCCTGGACGGCGAGGTCAAGCGCGTCGGCGGCAAGCTGGGCAACCAAGGCTTCGTCGCCAAAGCCCCGGCCGAGGTGCTCGACAAGGAACGCGCCAAGCTGGCCGAGGCGGAGCAGGCCTTGAGCAAACTGGCCGAGCAGCGCGAAAAAATCGCCAATCTCTAAACGCCCCGCGACCACAGCCCCGCGCCCCGATCAGGCGCGGGGCTCACCCAGGTTTAACGGCCTGTTGGTTCCTTTGCAGGAGCACGTTGCGGCATTTAGTAGCAGGCATCTAACCCCTTAGAGGTATTAATTTACCGAGCCACCTAACTTAAGGTCGCATCGATGAATTAATCCCCCTGCCCATTTCCTGAAAATTCAGGCATGGTTCAGCCCCGAGAAATTCTGCGACACCACTATTTATAACAATACCTAACCAGGGAACCCTCACCATGTATGCGTTGATGGCGTTAATTTTCGTCTTTGGCTACCTGTGCATCGCACTGGAGCATCCACTGAAAATCGACAAGGCCGCCTCGGCGCTGCTCACCGCAGTGTTGGCCTGGACGGTTCTGGTACTGAGCGCCGACAGCATTCTGCCGCTGCTCGAAGCCGGTGCCCACGCGAGCAGTAACACGGGCCTGGTGGTCAGCGAATTGCGTCATCATCTCGGTGAAATTTCCGAGATTCTGTTCTTCTTGATGGGCGCCATGACCATCGTCGAACTGATCGATGCCCACGAAGGCTTCAAGGTCATCACCGACCGCATTCGCACCACCAAGCGCGTGCAGTTACTGTGGATGATCGGCTTTATCACCTTCTTCCTCTCCGCCGCACTGGACAACCTGACTACCACCATCGTCATGGTTTCCCTGTTACGTAAGCTGATCGACGATCAAAAGGAACGCTGGTTCTACGCCGGTATCGTGGTTATCGCCGCCAACGCCGGCGGTGCCTGGTCGCCGATTGGCGACGTCACCACCACCATGCTGTGGATCGGCAGCCAGATCACCGCCAGCGGCATCGTTACCCAACTGTTTATTCCGAGCCTGGTGTGCCTGCTGGTGCCGCTGATCCTTCTCAGTTTCACCATGAAGGGCGAATTCAAGCGCCCCGTGCAGAGCGAAAGCGAAGAAGAGCGCCGCGACCCGACCACCCCGTTCGAGCGCAACTTGGTGTTCACCCTCGGGATCGCGGCGCTGCTGTTCGTCCCAGTGTTCAAAACCGTCACTCACTTACCGCCCTATATGGGCATTCTGTTTGGCCTGGGCATACTCTGGGTCGTGACCGAAATCATGCACCGCAGCAAGAACGACGAAGACAAGCACCCGCTCTCGGTGATCGGCGTGCTGCGTAAGATCGACACCACCAGCGTGCTGTTCTTCCTCGGCATCCTCCTCGCCGTCTCCAGCCTCGCCACCGCCGGCCACCTGACTCAGGTGGCGACCTACCTGAAAGACAGCCTGGGCAACGTCTACGCCATCAACATCGCCATCGGCCTGCTGTCCTCGGTGGTCGACAACGTACCGCTGGTAGCGGGTGCCATGAAAATGTATCCATTGATCAGCCCTGAAGCACTGAGCAGCGCTGGCGGCGATGGCTGGCTGGCCAACTTCGTGGTCGACGGCACCTTCTGGGAATTGCTCGCCTACTGCGCTGGTACCGGCGGCAGTTGCCTGATCATCGGCTCAGCCGCTGGCGTGGCTGCCATGGGCATGGAGCGGATCAACTTCATCTGGTATCTGAAGAAAATCAGCTGGCTGGCCCTGATCGGCTATCTGGGCGGCGCGATCACCTATATCGGTCTGTACAGCGTGGCTTGACCCAGCACTTGCGAAGGCCCGGCTTCCGGGCTTTCGTCCCAGTAGGAGTCCGCCATGGATGTCAGCAAAACCAGAACCAGCTTCTACCGCCGCCTCTATGTGGCCTGGCTGATCGACAGCGGCAACGCCACCAACGTGCCGGCACTGATGACCGCCACCGGCATGCCCAGACGCACCGCCCAAGACACCCTCAACGCCTTATCCGAACTGGATATCGACTGCGTATTCGTGCAGGAAAGCGGCGAGCGCAATAACGCCGGACACTACGCGATTCGCAACTGGGGGCCGATCGATCCACAGTGGATCGACGCCAACCTGGCGCAGATCAAGAGCGTGCTGGGATATCCCTGAATAGCGATGCCGCCATGCGCCGCTGATGGATTCAATGCTGTGGGCGAGCAACCCGCGCCCAGCTGTGGGAAAATCCCGCGCCCCTAGCCTTAGATCCGCCCGCCATGTCCCTGCCGCCGAAACGCCCCAGCCGTAAACCCGCAACGCCGCGCCCTGCTCCGAGCAAGGCCGATGCAGCCAAAGGCCAGTTGCACCCGCGCAACCGCCATCAGGGTCGTTACGATTTCCCCGCACTGATCAAGACCAGCCCCGAGCTGGCAGCCTTCGTGATCATCAATCCCTATGGCAAGGAAAGCATCGATTTCGCCAACCCGGCGGCGGTCAAGGTGTTCAATCGGGCGCTGCTCAAGCAGTTCTATGGCATCGAGCATTGGGATATCCCGGCGGATTACCTGTGCCCGCCGATTCCGGGGCGCGCCGATTACCTGCACTACCTGGCCGATCTGCTGGCCAGCAGCAACGGCGGCGAGATACCCCGTGGCGCCCAGGTGCGCGCATTGGATATAGGCATGGGCGCCAACTGCATCTATCCGCTGCTGGGCAACCGCGAGTACGGCTGGCAGTTTCTCGGCTCGGATATCGCCGCCAGCGCCATAGCCGCGGCCAAGGCCATAGTGCAGGCGAACCCCGGTTTGACCGGCGCCATCGAACTGCGCCAGCAGCAGGACGCCGGGCATATTTTTCAGGGGTTGTTACAGAGCGATGAACACTTCGATCTGACGCTGTGCAACCCGCCCTTCCACGCCAGCGCGGAAGAGGCCAGCAGCGGCAGCAAGCGCAAGTGGCGCAACCTGGGCAAGCTCGACCCCAAGCGCAAACTGCCGGTGCTGAATTTCGGCGGCCAGGCGGCAGAGCTCTGGTGCCAGGGCGGTGAAGCAGCCTTCGTCGCCAGAC
Organism: uncultured Pseudomonas sp.; assembly: GCA_946886875.1. Next base: position 9,678 of record CAMPJN010000072.1, on the reverse strand, counting down.
TGATCAAGGAAAGCGTCGAAGTCGGCCAGCAGGTTCTGTGGTTCAGCAGCCTGATCTCCAAGGCCAGCAACTTGCCCGGCGTCTATGCCGCGTTGAAAAAGGCCGGCGCGCTGGAAGTACGCACAGTGGAAATGGCCCAGGGCCAGAAGCAAAGCCGCTTCGTCGCCTGGACCTTCCTCACCCCGCAGCAGCAACAGAACTGGCGGCAGGAACGTTGGAAATAAGACCCGCCGGACGTTTTTGTAGGGGGGACATGGCGAAGCCTTGTCCACCGCTGGCACCCTCCGATGGCGGACAAGCCTTCGCCATGTCCGCCCTACGACGTTATCCACCGCCTCCCCGGATTGCGCCGTGACCTATCAGGGCTACGCCAAATTACGTACGGCAAAACCCATATAGGAAATCGACAGGTCGCGGCTTTCCCGTAGCAGCAGCCGCCGCCCGAGTTCGGCAAAGGGCATGAGGCCCAGCTTGGTCCGCCACAACGCCAGCAACAGGCCAAATGGATTGACCCGCGGCGACAGCCCGGCGAATTCGCAGCCGATCAGTCCTCGTGTCTGCATGCCGGCTTGTAGCTCATGCGGCCGGATGAACTTCTCCCAGACATGGACATCGGCCGGTATAAAGCGCGTCGGCGGCCAATCCTGGGCCAGCTTGATCGCTACCAGCTTGCTGCGCCGCGTGCGGTTGATGGTGTCGAACAGCAGCACTCCTCCGGGCTTGAGCACCCTGGCGATTTCACCGAGAACCGCGTCGAGGTCGTCCACATGCTCGAAGACATCGCAGCAGCACACCAGGTCGAAGCTGCGATCATCGAACGGCAAGGCTTCACCGCGCCCGGACAGATAACGAATGTTCAGCCCGCTCTTCCGGGCATGTTCCCGCGCCGCCTGCAAGGTGGGCTCGGAGGGGTCGACCCCGGTAACCTGACAGCCCAGCGCGGCAAACTCTTCGGACAGCAAACCACCGCCACAGCCCACATCCAGCACCTGTAATTCGCTCGGTTGCAGACCCATGCGCTGGACGATGACGTTGCGAAAATAGGCCGCACGCGGCGGATTGAGGGAGGTACGCAGGATGGCCATAAAACCATCCTCGTCCCACCAAGTGGGTGCTACACGGTTGTAGATATCGTTATCGATGTGCGCCATACCAACCTCGACTGACAGTTTGAATGTTAGGAGCCTGTCGGACTTGACACTGTTCTACTGCGGAAAAGCCCCTCTTTTTTGATGGAGGGGGTCATTTTTGCTGCTTTCCCTCGTTAAATAGCCAGGCCAGCTATTCGCCTCGGAAAACCAGCAAAACTGCCTCACCCCGGACTTTCCCTCGCTACGAACGGTCAAGTCCGACAGGCTCCTATGCGTCCGGCTTACCGGCACGATTCCTGGCGATGGCCGCGCTTTCCTTTTTCAGCGGCCCGCCCACAGGGCAGACCCCGGCCAGAAAGTTGTGCATGGCGGCGACCAGGTTGTCCTGAACGATGCTGTAGTGGATGAACTGGCCGCGGCGCTCGCTATGCACCAGGCCGGCGTGCTCGAGAATTTTCAGATGTTTGGACAGTGCCGGTTTGCTCATCTCGAAGCGCTCGGCGATCTCGCCCGCGGTCAGCGAGGTCTCGGATAGATAAGCCAGAATCTTGCGACGGGGAGTGGAGGCCAGGGCTTCGAAGATTGCGTCGATACTCATAAATTAATTAACTAATTAGCTAAATGTGAATTAAGCTTACGCCTAGCCAAGCAATCTGCCAAGCAGGCCAGGAGCCAAGATGAACGCATTGAAGATCCCCGACGAAGGTGTATGGCTGGTATATGACGGCGAATGCCCGGTGTGCAGAACCTACTGCAGCTACATCCGCATTCGCCAGGCGACGGGCCAGTTGCATCTGGTCGACGCGCGCCAACCCGGTGAGCTGATGGATGAGATCACCGCCGCAGGCCTGGATATCGACCAGGGCATGGTGCTGAAAATGTCCGGGCAGCTCTACTACGGTGCCGACGCCATTCATATGCTGACCTTGCTGAGCACCCCATCCGGCCTGTTCAACCGATTCAACTACTACCTGTTCAGCACCCGGTTGGGCTCGCGGATTCTCTATCCGTTGGGCAAAGCGCTGCGCAATCTGCTGCTCAAGGTGCTGGGTATTCAATACATCGACAACCTCAAACAGTCATCCTGAGAGGCGGCTACCAGGGCAACCAACCACCCAACGCCAGCCACAAGCCGGCCAGGGTCATGCTCAGCAGCGTCACCGGAAAGCCGCTACGGGCGAAGTCGACGAAGCTCAGCAGTACGCCCTGTCGCCGGGCGCTTTCGGCGACTATCAAGTTAACCACGCTGCCGATCAGCAGCAGGTTGCCGGCCAGGGTCGACATCACGGCCAAGCCCACCAGCATGGGCTCGGAGGCATCGGGCACGGCGCCGAGCAGGAGAATGACGAAAGGCACGTTGCCGATCAGATTGCTCGCCAGCAGGGAAAAGCTGGCCAGCGATAGCACGCCCTCGGGCAACAGGCCGTATTCGCGCAACGTCGCGGCCACGCCCGCCACCTCTGGCAGACCCAAGGCCGCGCCCGTGACCACGAATAACCCGGCGAACAACAACAGCAGGTTCCAGTCGACCTTATGCACATAGTCGCGGCTATCGACCCGCCGCGAGATCATCAGCATGGCGGCGATCAGCAGCGCCGACAGCTCACGCGGCATGCCGGTTGAGAACAGCCCGAGCAGCGCCAGGGTCGCCAGCAGCGGTTTGAGGTAGCTATGGGCGCCGTAGATGCGTTCGACCGGCGTCTCCGCGACCACCCTCTCGTTCGACACGCCCCAGCGCTTGCGCCACTGCAGCCAGATAACCGCATAGGTGACCGTCAGAGCGGCCAATGCCGGTGGGCCGGCGATAAAGGCGTAGGCCCAGAAATCCAGGCCGCCGGCCTGGCCGATCAGGATGTTCTGCGGGTTGCCGATCAGGCTGGCGCAAGAACCAGCGTTACAGGACAACGCCAACGCCAGCAGAAACGGCCGCGGATCGAGGCCGCGAGCCAACAGGCTGTGGCACAGCAGCGGAGTCAGGGCGAAGGCGACTATATCGTTGACCAGCACCGCCGAGAGCAGCCCGCCGAGCGCCACCACGCCGAGCAACAACAGCGCCGGGCGCTGGGCCTGCTGGCTGAGCCATTCGTTGAGCCAGGCGTAAACCCCGGAAAATTCGAACTGCGCGGAGATCAGCATCAGCGCCAGCAGCAACAAAAGCGCGCCGGCATCCAGATGGCTGGCCGCCTCGCCTGGCGACTGCGCGCCGCTGAACAGCAGCAGTACCGCGGCGCAACCGGCGATCCAGCTGCGATCCACGCGCAAGCCACGGATACCACCCGCGGCCATGCCCAGGTAGGTCAAAACGAACAGGCCCAGCACCACCCATGACGTAATCGCCATGCCGCCCCCGAATTCCACGCGTTAACGCCTTCACCATACTCGCGGTGGCGCCGCAGCACTCTAACCGCGGCGCGAAGTGGCGAGAAGCAGAGCAAAGCAGTTAGCGGCAAAAATACTCTGAGCGATGCTGTCCAAGCGCAGACAAAAGATGTGTTCTTGTAGCCCGGATGAAATCCGGGGCAGGTTGCAGGACCGACATCGCTTCCCCGGATTGCATCCGGGCTACGAAGTACGCTTTGGTAGGGTGGACATCGCGGAGCCTTGTCCACCGCGTCCAGATGGCGGGGAACTGGCGCACGGAAAAAACGCCTTTAACAGACCGAATCCCGCATGCTGAAAGAAGGGCCGGCCGAACGTGAAGCAATCACGCCGGCCGGCAGCAGGCTTTACTTGACCAGTTCAAACAGCGCGACGTTGCCGCTTTTCTCCAGGCCGGTGACCAGGAAATGCCGACCCTGATGTTCGACATGGGCCAGACCTTCCGGTGCCAGGTTGCCCGTACCGGCGCCCTCGCCCACCCCGACCACCTGCAGCACCCGGGGCTGCTTCGGCTGGTCCAGATCGACCAGCGCCAGAGCATCGGCGCGCTCCAGGGAAACTACCGCCAGGCGTTTGCCGAACGCATCGAAACTCACCACGCCCTCGGGTTCGCTGCCCTTGTTCGGGCTTCGCACATCCGGGTAAACCCCGGCCTTGGCCGCCATATCGTCGAGTTGGCTGCCGGTATCGCCGAGCAACTCGCCGCTGGCGCTATCGAACACGCTGATGGTGCGGCCGCCACCGCTGGGCAGTCCGGCTTTGGTCTTGGCGATTTTCGGGTCGCTGTCGCCTTCGTCGGCGCTTATCAGGTAACGGCCATCGGCGCTGACGGCCAGGGCATCCGGCTCGCGCAAGGCGAACAGCTCCCCGTTGGGCGCATAACGGCCGTCGTCCAGCACATCCGCGGCGTGCCGTACGGTGCCCAGGCCGAACACCTTGGCCAGTTCGCCTTGCAGCACATCGATCACCGCGATGGCGTTATTTTCCTGCAGGCTGACATAGGCGCGCGCGCCGTCCGGGTTGAAGGCCACGTATTCCGGTTCGATATGCTCGGAGCTGGTGCCGAACGGGATTTTCAGTTCCTCGCCATCGATTACCCGCTCCAGCAAACGCTTGTGTTCGGCCTGAGTGCTACCCGCCACGCCAGCCAGGTCCGGCAAGGCGATTTGACGGTGCTTGGCCTGCGCCAGGCCGTCGCGCAGATCGATCAGGCTGATCGAACCTTCGCCGCTGCGAAAGCCCTGACCTTCGCGCACATAGCCCTCGCCCTCGTTGGCCACCACGAGGAAATCGCCGGCAGGCGAGAACGCCAGGCTGTCCGGCCAGATACCGATCTCCAGGCGCTTCAGCAAGGTACCATCGGTGGCCGAGCGGAATTCCACGCGGCCGTTTTTCAGGCCGTCGCTGTTACGCACGCACAGCGCGAAGATATCTTCGCTGGGATGAAATGCCACCGAGGTGATCTCGCCGGTGTCCTGGCCCATCAGTGCGTGCCGGGCTATGCGCTGCAGGCCGCTGGCCGGGTCGAGCTGAAGAATATCCACCACCCCCTCGATGCTGTTGGACACGGCCACACGCATGCTCGATGCCTGCACGGCGACGATCTCGGTGCCCAGGGGGAAGCCGCTTTGGTAAACCGACGAGGCTTTCAGTTCGAGTGCAGAGGCCACCGGGGCCAGGGCCAGAACCGCACAGAGGGCGGGAATACGCAGCATGGCGAAAATCCTTATGCAAGACGGAGGGAATGAGCAAAACCGCAGCAGTCTCCATTGCCAAGGTGACCGGTTGATGACGGATTGATGTCGCGCAAACGACGCCGATCGGTCCTATCTTTTCAAGCGCTGGGTTAACTCCGGTGGCTAACCTACACTGCAGCAATAAGCAGCCGCGGCGACCTATGCTCCGGATCGCAGGCAATGCCGTAGCCCGCTCCGTTTCGCTGAAGCGGCTCGCCCTATCGAGGGGAATGGATGAAGCGAAAACACCTGTTAGCCTGCCTATGCCTGGCTCTGTGCCCGGGCGCCCAGGCCAGCGAGCCACAAACCCTGAATATCAGCGTGGGCGACTGGCCGCCCTATCTCTCCACGGAGCTGAAACACAACGGCGTCATTGCCCACCTGATCAGCGATGTGCTCGCCGATGAGGGTTATCGCGTCACTTTCCAGTTCCTGCCCTGGCCGCGAGCCTATGCCGCGGCTGCGGCGGGAAAGTTCGATGCCTCGGCGGTATGGATGCACAAAGCCGAGCGCGAAGCGGACTTTCTCTTCAGTGCGCCGCTGCTGAACGAGCAGTTCGTATTCTTCCATCTGAAAAGCCTGCCCTTCGACTGGCGGACCTTCGACGACCTGACCGGAATGACCCTCGGTGGCGGCCTGGAATACAGCTACGGGCCCGAGTTCGATGCGTTTCTGAGCCGCGACAAGGTGAAGATGGAGCGGGTATCCAGCGATATGCAGAATTTCGAGAAGCTGCTGCGCGAGCGCGTAGTGCTCTACCCCCAGGAGATGAACGTTGGCTACGCCGCCCTGCGCAGCCACTTCAGCGCGGAGGACAGGGCCAAGATCACGCACCACCCCAAACCCCTGCTGACCAACCTGAGTTATCTGATGTTGCCGAAAAGCCTGGCGACCAGTCCCGCGCTGCTCGAACGCTTCAATCAGCGTCTGCAACGCTACCGCGACGACGGCCGCTACCAACGCTATTTCGACGATCTGCAGCAAGGCAAATACCAGATGGAACAAGCCAAAACGGATAATCCAGTGCCATGAACGACACAATCATGGTTCGCGACGCTGCACCACGAATGCCGATGACACCCTTGACGCAACCGCGGCAAGAGCGCTGGCAGGGAGCCGACCCTTGATCTTCCGCCAGTGGCGTCACCTGCTCGCCTGCTTGTTCGCCCTGCTGCCGGCGCTCGCCGCTTGCACCGAGAACGGCGTGCTGGCCGACGCGATCCGCCTGGGCATGTCCAACGCGCAGAGCGGTCCGGCGGCCGGGCTGGGTAACGGCATGCGGACCGGCGCGCAGGCCTACTTCACGCGGATCAACGCCGAAGGCGGCGTGCACGGCCGCAGCATCGCCCTGATCGTCAAAGACGATGGTTACGAGCCGGCACGCAGCGCTGCCAATACCGAAACGCTGATCGAGATGGACAAGGTATTCGCCTTGCTCGGTTACGTCGGCACGCCGACTTCGAGGGCGGCGGTGCCGATTGCCTTGCGCGCGCAGGTGCCCTATCTGTTTCCGTTCACCGGCGCCGAGTTCTTGCGCACCCCGGTGAAACCCTGGGTATTCAACATTCGCGCCTCCTACTTCGATGAAACCGAGGAAATAGTCGAGCGGATGACCGCCGACCTCGGCATCGAAAAAATCGCCCTGCTGATGCAGGACGACTCCTTTGGCGAAACGGTCAAAAGCGGCCTGGTCGGCGCCTTGCACCAGCGAGGTATGCAGCTGCATACGGAGGCGCGCATTCAGCGCAATTCGTTGGATGTCGAAGCTGCTGTCGCCACCCTGTTGCCCAAGCGGCCCGAGGCCATCGTCTTCGTCGGCACCTACCAACAACTGGCCGCCGCCATCGCCCAGGCCAAGGAGCTGGGCAGCACGGTACGATTCTTCACCGTGTCCTTTATCGGCACCGAAAATTTTATCGCGGCCGCAGGCAGCAACGGCGATGGCGTCTATATCACCCAGGTAATGCCTTCACCGCACGACGCCTCGCGCGCCATCGTCAGGAGCTACCTGACCGATATCGCGCCCGCCGATGTCGGCTACACCTCACTGGAAGGCTATATAGGCGCGGCGGTTTTCGTCGCAGCGCTGCGCCACGCCGGGCCGCAACCGACGCGCTTCAAACTCGCCAAGGCGCTGGAAGTGCTGAATATCGATGTCGGCGGGTTCAAGGTGGCTTTCTCGCAAAACGACCACCAGGGCTCCGACGCGGTGTTTCTCATCGAAGTGCGCGATGGTAGGGCCGTGCCGGTCGAGACAATGCGTTAGCGTCCCGCCCCCGCCATGGGTTCCTGCAGCAGATCCGCCAGCGGCAGGGCGATGCCCAGGCGGCTGAGGTTCCAGTAATGACCTTCCAGGGTGCGGTTGACCAGCAGCGTAGCCGGCGCCGGCTGCAGGCTGCCGAGCGCTCCCAGCACGTCCGGCAACAGTCGTTGCAGTTGTTCATGTACCGGGGTGGAACCGAAATCCCAATGCGCCCCCGGTTGCAGCAAAGGCCCGAGCAAGCCGTGCAACTGACGGTACAGGCCATAGGGTGTGGTCGAGTCTGGTTGCCGCGTGCCGAGCGCCTGAAAGGCCCGTTCCATATGTTCGCCATCACGCGCCTGCAAGGCTCTGAACGTCTGCACGTAGGCACCGAGCAAGGGTGCCGACAGCGTTTGCACGCAACCGAAGTCGTACACCACCAATTCACCGGCGGCGGTATAGGCGAAGTTGCCGGGGTGCGGGTCGGCATGCAGCACGCCCAGCTCGAAGGCTTGCGCGCTCAGCCAGCGGACCAGGGTCACGGCAAGGCGCTCACGCACCTCACTGCTGGCCTGGCCGACTTCGGCGAACGGCAAGCCGGGCTCCTCGCTCAGCGCCAGTACACCGGGGCGACACAAATCTTCCTGGGGTTGCGGTAGGCGCAGGCCTGGCCAATCAGCGAAATGCTGGCGAAAGCGCTGCAGGCGACGCATTTCCGCTGGGTAATCCAGCTCCGCCTCGACGATCGCCGCCAGCTCCCGATACACCCCTTCCAGTTGTTCGGCTGGCGCGCGGAACAGCCGGCCGAGCGGCAGCAAACGGCGCAGCTGGCGCAGATCCGCCGCGCAGATTTCGGCGATACCGGGGTATTGCACCTTGAGCACCAGCGCCCGGCCGTCCAGCGCCTGGGCGCGGTGCACCTGGCCCAGGGAGGCGGCGGCGAACGGCTGCTCGTCGATGCTCAGGAAAACCTTGCCGAGGTCTTCGCCATAGACCGCCTGCAAATGCCCGCGCAGCGCCTCGAAAGGCAGCGCCGGCACCCTGTTCTGCAGGCTGCCGAGCGCCTCGGCCACCGGCGGCGGCAGCACATCCTGCCATTGCGAAGCCATCTGCCCGAGTTTGAGCACCGGGCCCTTCATTTCGCCCAGAACCGCGCTGAGCTGATCGCCGACCGGCTGCCAATCGATCCCCCGGCCTGGCCGCAGACTCTGCCCGAGCAGGCCGCCACCAATTCGCGTGGCGCTGCCCGCCAGTTTGAAAAAGCGCCCGAGCGCCGAGGCGGACGGTGGTGTAGACGGCGGTTTGGTCATGGGGCGGTGCTCCTCGGAACCAGGCTTGATCATGCGCCCACGTGGGCCGCTAACCAAGCGCCACGCAGCATCCGATTAGCGGGCCTTCCAGTGCCGCTGCATCTCCACGAACAGAAAGGAGGCAGTCCAGGTGATCAGCACCAGACCGGTGAGCGCCTCGATCCCGGTCAAATAGCGCAAGTCGCCGACCGGCTGGATATCGCCGAAGCCCAGAGTGGTAAAGGTGGTGAAGGAGAAATACACACAGTCCCACAAACCGCCGTCGGTGTTACCCGCCAGATGCCCCCAGCCCTCGGCGCGGCTCATCAAGAAATAGGCCAGCGCGAATATCCAGACCTCGACCGCATGGGCGATCAACGCACCGAACACGCCGAACAGAATGCGCAGACGGTGCTTGATCCTCAGCTTCGGCACCAGCAGGGTCATGCGAAACAGAAACTCGTAGTGCAGGACCACCACGCACGCGACTATCAGAGTGTTGACTGCGAATAAGCTGATCACAGGTAGTTCCAGGTAGTGGTTCTTGAGCGATATCGGCCTGCCGCGACCCAGGGCGCACAGCCCCCAGCGGCCCTGCCAGCATACCTGACGGCGATCACGCCGAGGCCCAGCGCATGGCTGGATAACTGCCGGGAGCCCTGGATAATTCACCGATATTCATAAGCGCAATGCGCTGTCCAAACGCGGCCATAACGCCCAGGCTGACAGCTTTGCCACCGCGAGGAAAACCCCATGGAGTTTTTGCGAACCCCCGACAGCCGCTTTGCCAACCTTCCCGGCTATGCGTTCAGCCCACACTATCTGCTGGTCGATGACGGTGAAGGTGGCCAATTGCGCGTGCATTATCTCGACGAAGGCCCCGCTTCGGCCGACCCGGTGCTGCTGATGCATGGCGAGCCGTCCTGGAGCTACCTGTACCG